>JBDKLA010000033.1:0-18477 GCA_039795835.1 Actinomycetota bacterium
TACGCCTTGGCGAACAACACCACCCTGCCTGCAGGTTTGGCGTTGAACACCGCCACCGGCGCGATCACCGGTACTCCAACCCTTGCCGGCGCAACTGGTGTGACCACCACGTTCAGCATCAAGGTAACCGACAGTTACGGTCTAACCGACACCAAGGAGTTCACCATCTACGTTGGTGTGGCTCCGGTATTCGGCCCGAACAACGCGGCAACTCCACCAGCCGGTGCAGTTCAGATCCCAGACGCCGTTGCCGACGCAACTGCAACCACGGTTGGAACCGCAGCGAGCATCACCCTGATCTCGGGTCAGCCGATGACTCCGTACGACCAGGTGACCCCGCAGGTTACCGGTCAGTACTCGGGTATCACCAAGGTGACCGACAGTTACGGTCTAACCGATACCAAGGAATTCACCATCTACGTTGGTGTAGCTCCAGTATTCGGCCCGAACAACGCCGCAACTCCTCCAACCGGCGCGGTTCAGATCCCAGATGCTGTTGCCGATGCAACTGCAACCACCGTGGGAACTGCAGCGAGCATCACCCTGATCTCGGGTCAGCCAATGACTCCGTACGACCAGGTGACCCCGCAGGTTACCGGTCAGTACTCGGGTATCACCAAGGTGACCGTTACCGCTCCGGCAACCATTCCGGCAAGTGGCGCCTGGACTTCAACCGCGCTTCCAGCCGGTTTGGTCATGGACCCAAACACCGGTGTCATCTCTGGTACCCCAACTGCGGCCGGTAGCTTTACCGTTACTCTCACCGACAGCAAGGGCCTTAAGGCCACCAAGACTTACACAATTGTCTTGGTGAACCCAGCGGTTATTACCACCGCGAACCCTGCTGTTTGGGTGAACGGTTCGACCGTTGTGAACTTCGCACAGACGAAGACCAACGGAACCAGCGCTACCGCTGCGGCCACCAACCCTTGGGCAATCAGCCCAGCGCTTCCTGCCGGTTTGGTATTCAACCAGACCACCGGAGCGATCACCGGAACCCCAACCGCCAACGTGGACGCTGATTTCACCATCACCTACACCGACAGCTACGGAATTGTGGCAACCAAGGTTGAGCACATCACCGTGGTTACCCCGCCATCAATCACCACTGCGACGGCTTCGTACACCTTTGCTAACGGTCGCGCGGTCACCCCAATCACCCAAACCTCGACCCCTGGTTCTGGAACCATTCCAGCAACTGGCGCCTGGACGGTGTCGGTTGGCTCGCTTCCTGCCGGTTTCTACATCAACCCGAACAACGGTGCGATCATGGGAACTCCGCAGGCTGTGGCAACCACCAACTTCACTCTGAAGTTGACCAACTCGCAGGGTCAGTTCGCCACTAAGGCGTTCACCGTGATTGTTGTGAACCCACCGGTTATCACCACCGGAGACCTGCCATACCTAATCACCGGCACCGCGATTCCAGCAGCTTCGGCTACCTACAAGTTGGCAGCAACCGCAGGCTCGGGAACCATTGCGACCACCGGCACCGTTTGGACCGTTGACGCTTCGACTTCGCTACCTGCTGGCATCACCTTGAACGCTGCCACCGGACAGCTGAGCGGAACTCCAACCGTCACCGGTACGTTCGCTATCAAGTTCAATGTTGTCGACAGTAACCTGATCACCGACACCAAATCGATTCAGCTACCGATTTACGCAAACCCAACCATCACCACTCCAGCCAGCCTTTCGGTTGCATCGGCGATTGCCATTGCTCCGATCACTCTGGCTGCGACGGTTGGAACCTACCCAATCGCGCAAACCAATGCTTGGTCGATCACGGCTGGAACTCTTCCGGCAGGTCTAACCCTGAACTCCACCACCGGTGTGATTTCGGGTACCACCACCGTGACAACTCCAACCACCGTCACCGTTCGTGTGGTTGACCAGTTCGGTTTGGCAGTGACCAAGGCCATCACCATCACCGCTAACGCGCAGCCGGTAATTACGACCTCGTCGTTCCCGGTTATTCGTGCCGGTGGTTCGGTGGCAGCAGCGGACGCACTGTTCAAGTTGGCAGCAACCCCAAGTGCCGGCGGTACCTTTGCTACCACCGGAACCGTTTGGTCGGTTGACGCTTCGACTCCGCTGCCTGCGGGTCTAACCCTGAATGCCGTAACCGGTCAGCTCAGCGGAACCCCAACCGTGGCTGCGGGAGACTACCCAGTACTGTTCCAGGTCGTTGACTCGAACGGTACCGGTACTCGAACCGTAACCATCTCGATCAAAAGCCCTCCGGTTATCACCACTCCGGCAACCCTCCCAGCCGAACCGGTTGGCCAGTTGGTTGACCCGATCCTGTTGACCGCAACCAGTGGATCACCTCTGGCCGCGACGAATGCTTGGGCGATCTCTTCGGGAACCCTTCCTGCCGGATTGACCTTGAACCCAACGACTGGTGTAATTACCGGAACGATTGACCCAACCGTAACTCCAGGAAACTTCCCAGTGACCTTCTCGGTAACTGATGTGAATGGTTTCTCAACCACCAAGCAGGTTACGATTCCGGTTGCTGCTCCGGCAGTTATTACCAGCCCATCCACGCTGGCCAGTATCTACCGCAACGTCTCGGCAGGAACCATCACGCTAACCGCGACTCCTGGAACCAACCCGCTGGCAACTACCAACGAGTGGGCGATTACCGCTGGAACTCTTCCTGCTGGTTTGACCCTGAATCGCACCACCGGCGTCATCACCGGAACCACCACGGCGGCGCTCGGAAGTTACCCAATCACCATCTCGGTGATTGACCAGGCAGGCTTGATTACCACCAAGGACGTAAGCGTGGCCGTTGTGGCGACCCCACCGACCATCACCACTCCAACCAACCTCCCAGCGATTGTTGCTGGAGGAGCAATTACTCCGATTGCGCTGGCTGCTCCCCCGGGACCCAACCCGCTTGCGGCCAACAACGAGTGGGCTATCGTGTCGGGAACTCTCCCAGCAGGTCTAACCTTCGACACCGAAACCGGTCAGATTTCGGGAACCACCACCGTGGCCCCTGGAACCTACCCAATCACCGTTTCGATTGTCGACAACGCTGGTAACGCGGGAACCAAGCTGCTCAACGTCATCGTGGCAACTCCGCCAACGATCGACCAGGGCGCTGGCATTGAGCCTCCAACCTATGCTCCACTGGCAATGGTTGGTCGCGCCTCGGCGATTACTCCGATTCAGCTTTCGGCTACGGCTGGCACCAACCCGGTTGCCACCACCAGTGCCTGGGCAATCATCGGCGGAACCCTGCCGGAAGGTCTTGCGCTAAACGCAGACACCGGTGCGATCTCGGGAACCACCACCTCGCCATTCGGTCAGTACGCCATCAAGGTGTCGGTGACCGACTCGGTTGGTTTGGTTGGCTTCCGCAACTTCACCATAACCGTGAAGGCCCCACCGCAGATCACCTCACCGAACGTTCCACTAACCGGTGTGAAGGGCATGCAGTTCAGCTTCCAGCTCGCTGGTCGCGCGATTGCGCCTTCGGTTCTGCCTCGTGTTGGCGCATGGGATGTAACCGGGCTTCCAGCCGGCGTTACCTTCAACTCGACCACTGGCCTGATCTCCGGTACTCCAACCGGCCCGGGAACCAGCACGGTTGTGGTTACCCTCTACGACAACGACCAGATCACTGCAACCCAGTCGATTCCGGTGACGATTGCCGACAAGAATGAAACCACCCTGACGCTGCCTGCAGGTTTGACTGGTGCCAGTGTGCAGATTTCGCCAACTCCGATCAGCCTGACCGGAGCCGGAACCGACACCTTGGGAATCCCAGTGACCTACGGAACCGACAGCCCAAGCACCTGTTACGTCGACTCGAACAACAACCTGATCATGTTGGCTGCTGGTCCTTGTTTGGTCACCGCTACCAGCGGAACCGGCACGATGCTGTCGAAGGCTGTTCGTACCGTGGTCATCACCAAGGCACCTCAGACAATTAGCGCCCCAACCGGTGCTGAACTGAAGCCGCTTGACCCAGCTGGTCCGGTAACCGTTGCCAAGACTGCCGTCACCGACAGTCCTTACGGTTTCCAGATCAACGCCACCTCAACCTCTGGTCTACCTCTGACCTACACGGTTCCAACTCCAGCTACCGGCGACCCGGTCTGTTCGGTTGATGAGAGCGGAAACGTGACCTGGAACGCAGACCTAACCGTGAACCCAGTGCCAGAAGCGTCCAAGTACTGTGACGTTACCGTTAGCCAGCCTGGCGACGGCGGTTACAACGCGGCCACCGATGTGGTGCTTCACCTCGGCCCTGCAACTCACTCCACGGCTCCGCTTCCTGCGAACTACGTGCAGAACGAGCCTGGTGTAACCCAGGGTATGTCTCGAAACGGTGGAACGCTGTCGAAGGGTGGTGTTGGCTTCGTGGTTGCTATTGACCCGAAGAAGAAGACCTTCACCGTGAAGCCAATTTCACGCGGTCTCTACATCGGCCCTATCACCGCTGACATTTCGATTCAGTACCGTTTGGGAACGCAGACGCTGACCCAAACCTGTACTACCTCGTTTGGTACCGCAGCGGTTGACGCGAAGAAGGCGATCATCACCGACCCAACCAAGGAAACTCCAGCAGCGGTAGCAGCAGTTACCAAGCCGTTCCTAAAGTTGCAGACTGCCGGTAAGAAGTACGGTCCAACCGGTTACCTCTCACCTAAGCAGTTCACTAACTCGGTAGCTTGTTCGCTAAACAAGGACGCCTACGCGTACTTCTCAGCGGGTGCAGCAATCCATGCAACCGCGATGGTCACCCGTGACCGCCGTTGGCCAACCACCTATGCACGTCAGAAGCCAAACGGAACTCCGATTGCGCCAACCCGTGTTCAGTGGAACCTGACCATCGGTTAATCCAGGAATAATCGAAGGCCCCGAAGACTGCTCTTCGGGGCCTTCTCCTTGTGGTGCTTTTTCGTTCGGCATGAGAGAATTGAACACGAATGGAGTGATTCAAATTTGTCCAACGAAGAACATAAGTAAACACGATCCAGCCGGTTGGCGTAATGTCCCAGAGACTAGCCAGCCACTCAACCCAGAGCGAGTTGCAGAACTCCTGGCTAAGGAATGGGAAACCTTCTCGAAGGCAACCCCAAAGTCCGGTGAGCACAACAAAGAAGCCGCAAAAGTTTTGCCGATGGGCGTAACTTCGAGCTTCCAGCACTGGGACCCACACCCAATTTCCGTTGTTTCCGCCAAGGGCGCTTACGTCACCGATATTGACGGCCGAGAACTACTCGACCTATCGATGGGCTTCGGCGCCATGTTGGTGGGTCACCTGAACCCAACCGTGGTCGAAAAGGTGAAGCACGCACTAGACAACACCGGAACCCTGTTCGTGACCCCTTCACCAACCGCTACCGTGGCTGCCGAGGCGTTCAAGAAGCGTTTCGGGCTAGACATGCTTCGCTTTACCAACTCGGGCACCGAGTCGCTGATGTATGCGGTTCGCACCGCTCGCGCAGTCACCGGTCGCAACGGCATCGTGAAGCTTGAGGGTGGTTACCACGGCGGTTACGACCCGCTGCAGGTTTCGGTGAAGCCACCACTTTCGGCTATCGGTAAGGCTGAAAAGCCAACCCCGCACGTGCCTGATGAGGTCGTCGCCGGCGACGTCTTTGTGGTTCCTTACAACGATCTTCCCTATCTGGAAAAGACCTTCAAGAAGCACCACAAGAAGATCGCGGCATTCGTGCTCGAGCCAGTGATGGAGAACCTTTCCATCGTTCTTCCAGACGAAGGCTACCTGGCCGGTGTTCGCGAGCTCTGCGACAAGTACGACATCTGTCTAATCTTCGACGAAGTGAAGACCGGTCTAACCGCAGGTGCCGGTGGCGCTGCCAAGAAGCTTGGCGTGAAGCCAGACCTCATCACCATGGCAAAGAGCATCGGTGGCGGTCTGCCAGTGGCTGCTTTCGGTGGAAAGCAAAAATACATGGACGCCGTGGTCGACGGCCGCATGGCTCACTACGGAACCTATAACGGTAACCCGCTGGTGATGGCTGCCGTTATGGCCGTGGACGAAATCTGCACCGACGAAGCGATGGAAGCCGCCGAACAGCGCAACCTCCGTGCTTTGAAGGCCATGGATGACATCATCGCCCAGTACCAGCTTCCAGCTCACACCATTGGTTTCGGTATCAAGGGTGCGATCATCTGGTCGCCTGAGCCTGTTCGCAACTACCGCGACTACAAGGCAACCGACTTCCAGATCGCCGAGCTCAGCTGGCTCTGGGGTGTAAACCGCGGCATCCTGACCCCTCCGGGTCTGGATGAGCAGTGGTTGGTTTCCCTGGCTCACACCGACGCCGACATGGACAAGCTCGTGGAAGAGTTCCGCGAACTTGCCGAGGCGCTGCGCGCATAACGATTCAAAAGAAAAGGGCTCGCATTCGTGCGAGCCCTTTTTTAGTTGCCGGTCAGTTCGGCAACATTGCCGAGAATGTCGTCAAACTCGGCGGCGGTTAGGTAGCCAAGATCCATGGCTGCCTGGCGAACCGTGAGGTTGCCTTCGGAGGCGTGCTTAGCGATTGCGGTTGCCTTCTCGTAGCCGATCTTTGGGCTCAGTGCGGTTACCAGGCCAATGGAGTTCTCAACCGACTTCTTAAGGTATTCGGTGTTCGCGGTGATGCCGTCCACGCAGAGGTCAGCGAATACTCGGCAGCCACGCTTTAGGTAGCTGATCGACATGTTTAGTGAACGAGACATCACAGGTTCGAATGCGTTCAGCTGTAGCTGGCCAGCTTCCGAGGCCATGGTCACGGTGAGGTCGTTACCTATAACCGTGAAGGCAATCTGGTTGATGACCTCAGGGATAACCGGGTTGACCTTGCCAGGCATGATCGAAGAACCAGCCTGACGGGCAGGGAGGTTGATTTCGCCGAAGCCGGCACGTGGACCAGAGCTGAGTAGGCGTAGGTCGTTGGCAATCTTGGACTGCTTCGCTGCGATGCGCTTTAGCAGACCAGAAGCGGTGATGAAGACACCGGTATCCTGAGTTGCTTCAATTAGGTTCGCGGCAGAGGTGAAGGTGTGGCCGGTGATTTCGCTCAAGTGTCTGGCAACTGCTTCGGTGTAGCCCTCTGGAGCATTTAGACCGGTTCCGATTGCGGTTCCACCGAGGTTGATTTCGCTGATAAGCGGCAGCATGCTCTTGATGCGCTCGATGTCTTCGCGAATCATGATTCCGTAGGTGGTGAACTCCTGACCGAGGGTCATCGGCACGGCGTCCTGGAGTTGGGTGCGACCCATCTTGATGATGTCGCGGAACTCGTGAGCTTTGCGCTCAAAGGCCTCGCAGAGATAGATCATCTCGTTCATGAGGTCTTTGAAGTCGATCACCAACGCAACCTTGATGGCGGTTGGGTAGACGTCGTTGGTCGACTGCGATGCGTTCACGTGGTTCAGCGGGTGAAGGTGCTCGTAGTCACCCTTCTCAAAACCGAGCTTCTCGAGGGCGCGGTTCGCGATAACCTCGTTGGCGTTCATGTTGGTTGAGGTGCCGGCACCGCCCTGAATGGCGTCAACCACGAACTGGTCGCTCAGCGTTCCCGAGATTACGTCGTTACAGGCGGCGTCGATGGCTCGGAACTGCTCTTCGTTTAGGATTCCCAACTCAAAGTTAGCCCGGGCCGCGGCCTGCTTCACCTGGCCGAGAGCAACCACCTGGGAAGGGTAGTGGCCGATCGGCACCAGGGTGATTGGGAAGTTGTGGATGGCTCTAAGGGTGTGAATACCCCAGTATGCGTCTGCGGGAACTTCAAGCTCGCCAAGCAGATCGTGTTCAATGCGTCGTTGCATTTCTCTTATTCTCTTGTTTAGTTTCTAGGTTTTCACCTACCGACTAATTATCACTCCAAGTTGGCGTTTATAAGCCAAGATTCGGTAGGCCTTCTCAATCATCATGGCCCTCGGAAGACGACCGCTGGTGACCGCCGCGGCAACGCGTGAGATTAGGGTTTTTGGCCCCGAGCAAACCAGCGCGATGTCCGCTCCCGCTTCCAGCGAGCGAATTGCTGCCTCGGGAATCTCCTTGTGAAGGCCGCGGGTGGCTCCGCCCATCGAGAGCGAGTCGGTGATGATCAGGCCGTTCGGGCCAATCTCGTTGCGCAGTTGGGTTAGTGCGGCTCTTGAGCGGCTGGCAGGGGTGCCCGGCTCGGTGAGTCCTGGCACGATGAGGTGCCCAACCATTACCGAGGTGACTCCCTGAGCAATGTTGTAGTGAAACGGCTTGAGGTCGGCAGCTTCAAGCCTGTCGATCGACGGCAGCACGCCTGGCTTGGCATGCGTGTCTACCGAGCGACCATGCCCCGGCCAGTGCTTTAGCACCGGCAGTACGCCGGCATCCTTCAAGCCAGCCGACCAAGCTGCGACTTTGCGCCCAACCTTGACCGGATCGGAACCCCAGCCACGACTGGCCTTGTTGATGAAGAACCCTGGGACGTTCAAATCGGCCACGGGGGAGAAGGCGATGTCCACGCCAAGCGCTTTCATGCGCTTTCCATACTCGCGAGCGGTCTTGCGTATCTTCGCGTCGCTCCAAGTTCCCATGGTGGTTGCCGACGGCAGGGTGTAAATGGCCGAACGCAACCTCTGAACATCGCCGCCCTCTTCGTCGCTGGCAATAATCGGCGGGACTCCGTTGATTGCCTTTTTCTTGATTGAAGCAATCTGCTGCTTCAGCTTTCCACTGGCGCCACGACCAACCAGCGCGATTCCCCCTAGCCCACGACGAACCGATTTCGCGGTGGACCAAAGGCTTGGAGCACTCGAGCAGACGAAAATGCTTTGGGCTGCGAGCGCTTCGTCGGTCCAGGTTTCGGGGTGAGTGTAATCGGGCCGTGGATCGGCGTTGGCGGGGCCGGAAACGGGCGAAAGTCCTAGGGCAAGGCTTAGCGATATCACTATGCTGAGGGCCTTCACCAGAAGTTTCATTTGCCAATACTAGGCACATAGACTGAGATAACTCATGGCAAATCTAAAGAAGTACCTAATCTCAATCCTGGCGATTGTTGTTCTATTTATCGCCCAGCCAGCCAGTGCCGCCAACCACAAAGTTTCGTTCTCGGATGCGTCTCCAGAACTGGCTCTCGGTGCTTCGGTTGACCTCACCATCACTCTCGACCAGCCAATCATTTGCGACCCGAGTGTGGCCTGCCAGGTGGAGATTGATTTCAGTTCCCTTCCTGCCGGAATAACCGTTTCGCCTTCGACGGTCACTTGGCTAAACAGCGAGTGGAGCCAAACTCGAACCATCACCGTTGCCGTGGACGCAAATGCGACCGACCTCGAAGGTCAAACCACCAACATTGTTGGTCAGCTAACCACGAACTCTTCCTACTACGCTCCTGAGTCACCAACAATTGCGCTTTCGGTTCCAGCAGTTCAGGTCCCCGACGTCGTTGCCTATAACCAGCGCGGCCTGGCCAACACCGGCTCAAACGTTGATTCACTATTCCTCGTGGGCGGCGCTTTCCTAATCTCCGGCATCGCGGTGACCACTCTCGTTAGAAAGCGTGCCCGCAAGTGAGCGACCTAAATCAGGTTGGCGACCAGGACAACTGGATCTGTTGGCTCTGTGACCAGCCGGTTGACCCAGACGCATCGGTCAACTCCGATCTGGGGCCTAGTGTCGATAGCTACGACGCCACTCGGGTGAAGAAGGGTAAGCCTTACGTTGAGCGTCTGGCTCACCGTATGTGCAACACGATGAAGGGCAAGATCAAACCTGTTGCCCCATGGTCGAAAGACATTTTTGTGGTTGACCCAACCCCATTGGTTGATGTTGTGGAGCGCCTCGAGCGCAAGGGTGGTCGTGAGGTTGTAGCTCGCTGCCCAGACCTCAAGGATGCTCAGGAAGCCTCCGATTGGCTTCTCGACCGACTTTCCAGGCTCGCACCCAACGTGAACTTCACCACCGAGTTAAACCCAGGCGGCGGTCAGTACATGCTCGTGCTTCGCGCGAACTAGGGTTGGAAGACTTCTACACCCAAAGACTTGGCGGCCTTCGCCTGAGCCTTGTCACATGTGGCTAGGGCTGCATCTTTTTCTAAAACCAGCTGGAGTGCGCAACAGTCTGGCATTGGCACATTTGTGGTAGCTCGAATTCGCGCTAATTCAAAGCCGGAATCTGGGGAAAGCCCGCTGACCTTGATGTTTAAGCCTCTGATGCCCTCATGGAATTTCGTTTCAATACCCAGGTGTATCGGTTGAACTGCGACCTCGGCGAGGTTCATTGAAGACATGTGAAATGTTTCGGCTGGGGATTGGAACATCAAATCAACAGCCCACTTATGGTGCGCGTCTTTGTCGTTGTATAGGGCGATTAGTACGCTGGCGTCTAAAACTAAGCCGGCCATTCTGCTCGCATCTCTTCAAGGTAGTTTTCTGGCCAGACCCCAGACATACTTCCTGCTACCTCGAGGATAGCCTTCCGGCGAGCTTCGATGGCTTCGTTGTATTCGGACTCTAAAGATTGAATACCGCGCTCAATTAAGCGCCTAAGTAGTTCCGCGCGTTCATCGCGCAGGTCGGGGTAAACCGTTGCCGCGTGGTCAAGTGCATTGGCAAGCTGATCGGTTTCGGTGATCATGTGTCGGGTGCGTAGGGTTGGCATAGCCAAAGTGTAACACTTTATTTCTTAGTGCAACACTACTATTTTTCTAGTACTCGCCCTTGACCACGAAGAATGATCCGCGGATTTCGCCGGCCAACTTCGACTTCTGCCTGGCAAACTTGAAGAGCCCATCGAGCTCATCTGGAACCGGCATATCCATGCAGAGTTTGAACCCAACCGCACGCTTTTTAGGGTCGGTCAGGTTGTAAAGCACGTTCACGGAAAGCCCACTCTCATAGAAAACGTAGGTCCAGCGGATTCCGTCCACGAGCAGTTCAACCGCCTCCAGTGGCTTCGAAGCAAAGATGATAGAACGTTCGAGCAAGACCTTCGAAACGTAGTCGACCAGGTGCTGTGCTTCGGAAGCTGGCTCAACAACAAAGTCGATCTTGTATTTGTTGTAGAAGTAACGAGCCTCGTTGGCGCGGACTCCTGCCAGCTGATGTGCGTACGGCGATGATTCCAACCCAACGGTTGAAACATTCACAAAATCGACCTTGTAAGCCACGTTGTCTCCAAATCTCTACCTCTTGATTATGCGTGAGAAAATGGTTGCACTATGGCGAATTCAACCAAATACTCCCCGCGCACTATGTTTAGAACCTTGGCTCTTGCCGAAGGTGTTACCTGGACCCTGCTCATCTTCGGGTTGGTCGGCAAAGCGTTCTGGGGTTGGTCGCAACCAGTGGTAACCACCATCGGCGGCATTCATGGCGCCGTGTTTCTGGGGTATGCGGTGATCGCCGCGCTGGTCGGTGTGAATCAGCGCTGGGGTTTTTGGAAGATTGTCCTCGGAACCGCGCTAGCGATTGTGCCCTACGCAACCATTCCGTTTGAGCTGTCTGTTGAAAAGCGCGGGCAACTTGTTGGCGATTGGCGTCGCGAGCACAGCGGCCATGAAAAAGATGACCACTGGTTCGATCGGCTGTATCGCTGGTTCATCAATCGACCAGCGCTTCTAGCAATCGCATTGGTTCTCGTGGTCGTGGCGATTTTCGCAGGACTGCTGATTGTTGGCCCTCCCGGCGGTTGGCCAAAGCAGAACTAAAAACCTTGCACCCTCGGCCTTGCGTAGACTGGGCTAAATGAAGAGAAGACAAACAGCGACGCTTGCTCTGATCGCATCGCTGGGTCCTTTCCAGTTCGATACCTATCTGCCAGCACTTCCAGCACTGGCAATCTTCATGCACACCAGCAACACCATGGTGCAGCTCACGATCACCGCAAGCCTGCTCGGCATGGCGGCTGGCCAGCTTTTTGTTGGCCCCCTCATTGACGCACTAGGACGTCGTCGGCCGCTCATCGTGGCGCTTTCGGTGTTCATTGCCGCTTCAGTTGCCTGCCTGCTCGCCACCGATGTCGTCTGGATGATTGCAGCGCGTTTCGTCCTCGGGTTTGCTGCGGCCGGCGGTTTCGTGATCAACAACGCCTTCATTCGCGACATCGCCAAGGACGGCAATGCTTCCAGGCTTTATTCAACCCAGGCCGCAATCTCGAGCCTGGCGCCAGTTCTCGCGCCACTGGTTGGCGGTCAGTTGCTGCTGATCGGCGACTGGCACATCGTGTTCATATTCCTCGTATTTATGGGAGCCGGAGTTTTGGCTATGGCGCTATTCGCTATGCCGGAAACCCTTCCGGTTGAGAAGCGAAGCTCTCTGGGGTTCCGCTCAACTTTCAGTTCTTGGGGAACCGTGATTCGCGATGGTCGTTTCGTTGCTCTTGCCGTAACCGCGGGTCTCCTATTTGGTCAGGTCTGTGTATTCATCGCGGGAGCGCCATTCGTTTTTGAGAAGCAGTTCAAGCTCACCGCTACCGAGTACACATATGCCTTCGCATGCGTGACCATCGTCATGTTCTCGGCCAACTCGATCAACCGATTCCTTCTCAAGAAGTTTTCTGCCGTAACCATGCTGCGCTACGGACTCTGCCAAGCTGCGGTGGCCGCCTTCTACATGACCACAATGAACATCTTGAATCTTCACAACATCTTCGTTGCCACGGTTGGGTTTGCCTTGGCGATCTCGTCCATGGGTTTTTGCATGGCCAACATCATGGGTCTCGCCATGCAGGAACACGGCCAACGTGCAGGCACGGCTGCCGGACTGCTGGGTTTCTCCAACTCGATCGGTGGAGCAATTGCCGCACCTCTAACCGGAGCTATTTTCGGGCTCACCATGAGCGGCGTAACAACCTTCATGAGCATTCTGCTGCTGGTTGCGGTGTCACTCGGCCTATTCGCCATGCGAAACGAAAAGGGTGCTGTTCACTAGCTACTAGGGGAGTCTGAAGAGCCCTAGTGAATAAAGTGCAACGGGCGCGGACGTCAGCAAGAGGATATTTCCTAGTTCGTCGCCGGAAATTCGCAAAGCCACCCCGCTGAGAAACAGCACGGCAAAAACAACACCTGCGGTAATCCTCCTCGCGCTTCCGTCAATGCGACGAAGACCCTTTTCAACCTCAGGCATGCGAATGGCTAGGTTGCCCTGGTCGAGCCTGGATAAAACGGAATCTAGCTTTTGTGGAAGACCTGCAGCGGTTCTTGCGAACGAAGCTACCTCGCGACGAATTGCCTTGAAGGTGCTGGAGCCGCCGCCGTTCAAAAGTGTACGTGCGAACGGATCAACGGCGTCCCACATGTTGAAGTCTCGATTCAGTGCGCTGGTGACACCTGAGATTAGCGAGATGGAGCGAAAGAGAAGCAAAAAGTCTTCGGGCAGTTGGAAAGGCAGAGCTCTAAGTAGGTCGCTGAACTCCAGGGCGAGTTGCTTGAATTCCTCAGGGTCAGTGCTCACAATGTCGGCAACCCCAACCCCGCCGAATCTTTCAAACATCACCGCGATGGCTCGTTCCAACTCGACCGAGTCAACGGTGGGAAGGAGAACCCCGAGACGTTTCATCGCCTCAACACAGGCCCTCGGGTCGCGACCGACCAGGGCGAAGATGAAACTTTGAAGCCCATTACGAAGGCCGTCAGAGATTTCACCCATCATGCCGAAGTCAATAAAAGCGATCTTGAACGTGCCGTCCTCGTTTTTGGAAACGAATATATTTCCGGGATGAGGGTCGGCGTGGAAGAAGCCATGGTTGAAGATTTGCTCGAAGGTAATTCGAGCGAGTTCCGCAGCGACCGAATCGGGGTCGATGCCGGCCGCGACCAACTCATCGACGTCATTGATTTTGATGGCTGAGACATCTGTGAGAGTCAGAACTCGCTTTGCGGTTCTCTCCCAAACAACTTCTGGAGTGCCAACCCTGGGGTCGTCCTCAAAATTCGCAGCGAAGCGCTCCAAGTTTCCAGCCTCGTGAAAGTAATCAACCTCTTCCAGGCTGACCTTGGCAAACTCCTCAACCAGAGCAGGTGCGTCGGTGCGCCTCGAAACAAGCTTGATTCGCGAAAGCCATTGACCAACTTTTCGAATCGCCTTTAGGTCAACCTCAACTATGTCTTCAATGCCTGGACGCAACACCTTCACCACGACAGCGGTTGTTCCGGTCTCCTCGGCCAACCCTGGAGAAAGTTTCGCCTGGTAAACCTGACCGAGCGAGGCTGCCGCAATTGGGGTTTGCTCGAAGCTGCTAAACGAAACGTTCACAGGAAGACCAAGTTCCCTCTCAATGGACTGTTTGATTTTGTCAAAGGGTTCCGGCGCGACCTCATCTTGAAGCGACTCCAACTCTTCAGTAATCGAAGAGGGAAGAACATCTAACCTCGAGGACGCGAATTGCCCAGCCTTGATTACCAAACCACCGAGATCTGCAGCGAGGTCACGAAACCTGCGAGCGATTTTTTTGTAACGCGAGATTCGGGTGCGTGCCGAAAGTTTCTTCAGGCCAAACTTCGGCAAAACGAGCTCAAACCACCACGCGTGGAGGAGGGTGCGAGCTGCGAATCTAAGAATTCGGTGGTAGCGACTTTTCATTTACTAGTCGGAAGCCAAGATCTCATGAATCTTGCGTCTGGCTTCATCAATCGCCATGGCGGCGGCTTCCTGCTGTTGCTTGCTTCCGTATTGAGCAACCTCAACGGAAACCTTCGCCAGGCGACCAGCAGCTACTGGTACTACACCTCGAAGATCGACCCACTTTGGAGTTCCCCAAGTGGCCGTAGTATCTTCTGTGTTCTCATCCTCAAGAGGCACGTCGGTCAGCGCCGACTTTCCCGCCTCGGTAATCGAGTAATTTTTTCGGTCCTTTTTGTAAACGGCAGTCACTAGACCATCGTCGACCATGCTTTCAAGTAAGGGGTACACGGCTCCAGGTTTTGGCTTGAATCCTGATCGACTCTCGCCATGGATGTGTTCAATGATCTGTTTACCGGTTTTCGACCCATCGGAGAGAGAACGGAGAATTGCCTGTTCAAGTGCATCTTCGTTTAGGAGTGCAGCTTCACGAACCTGCTGGGGGCTGAAGCCACCGAACTGTTTCAGGTTTTCAGAAAGTGTTGCAACTAAATTCTTTAGGTCAACCTTCGACCAATCGTTTTGCATCTCAACTCCCGCTTTTGATTACCAAAGGCTAGAAGCGCTTTCCCCACAGCTTTATTCCGAATTCAGTCCCAAGGCGCTTCGGTGCCAGGGCGGTTCTCCCAAGCAACCTCGGTAATTGCTTCGATGTTGACCAGTGGCGTCTGCTTTTCGAAGTCGTTGAGGATTACCTCAATAATCTTGGACGCTGCCTCTCCAGGGTATGGTTGGGCGGCATCACGCAGGGTTTCAATTTCGGCCGAGTAGTCTGGCAGGCCATCTTCGGTCACCGCATTGAAGACTTCGACGAAAGCCTCAAAGTTTCTAACGTGAATGTTGGCTGCCGAAGCCAAGCCGCCCAGGGGAGACCACGGCCAGTGATCCGGTTTGTCGAAGAAGATGGTTGGCTTGCCGGTGGCAATCGGGTACTCGCCGAGGAATGAGATTCCATCGGTGACGAATAGCTCGGATGCTGCGAAGAGCGAAGCGATTTCGCCCTCGTGATCAATCGCGGTGTTGGGCAGGGAGTTCCAACGGGTAATCCAGGTGTTCAATACGTCTTCCGGCAAAACGTCTCGCTCCACCAGAGTTCCAAACATGATCGGGTGAGGACGCATCACGATGTCCAAGGTTGGATTCGCTTCGGCGAACGCAAGCATGTCTTGGAAGATTTCAGGGAAGACTCCGAAGTTCAGCCAGGCGTTCGAGAAGCTGTGGTGGGGTGCCCAAACCATGCGGCGATTGCCAGGGTTTTGCAAAGGCCAGGAACCGGCACCTTCAGTAACCTTACGAACCAGGGCGTCGAGCTTTGGTGTTCCGGTTAGGTGAACATAATCGTTGCCGCGCTGGGTCTTGGCGTAGGCATCCAAGGTGTTTGGGTCTTGCGTGAACACGAGTGAGGCAAGTTGATTCGAGCGCTGGGTGTAGAGGTAAGGGGTCACTCCCAGTTCACCGGGTTCATTCACGAGTGCAAGTGAGTAGTAGGGAACGTAGCAAACCTTGGTGAACTTGGCGAGCTCGTCCACGCGGTAACCGGGCTGGTAGTTTCGCTGCCACGGGTAGTTGATGAAAACGTAGTCGGGTGCCAGCTCGCGCAGACGCTCTAGCCCTACCGAGGAATCTTCGAAGTTGAAACGCTCGTGCGCGACTCCGAGCGAATCGAAGAATGCACTCACCTGATCTTCTTTGCCAAAAGGTTCATCTTTGCTAAATCGGCGAGGAATTGAAATAACCGTGACGTCGAAGCGCGAATCGGCCAGCATCTGCTCTCGGATGTCGGCGAGGGCGTCCCAGGCTTCGAAATAAAAGGTGAGGAAGACGACCCTGATGCGCTTCGCTGATGTCGTCATCCTAAAAGCCTAAGCCCGAAAGGTCGGTTGCTTCTGGTCTAATTAAGCCATGGAGAAAATCAAGAAGTGGCTTTCGGTTCTGCCTCACCCAATTCGCTGGGCAGTCACGATGCTGATTGGTTTCGTGCTGCTAATCCTCGGTCTGATTATGATGGTCACTCCAGGCCCCGGCCTGCTGTTCATCTTCTTCGGTCTCTCAATCCTCGCCCTTGAAATCGAATGGGCTCGAGAACTCAACAAGCAGGGAATGCAGGGGCTTCAGAAGATCGTTGCTTCGCTGAAGGCCTTCTGGGTAAATCTTTTCCGCAAAAAATAGACTCAAACCTTCGGTTTCCAATATTTATCCGTCTAATTGGTTTAGATGCGGACAAATTGACTAGAATTACTCCTAAGTGTGAATAATTTCCGCAATTGGAGTCAAAGATGACGAAAATTCTTGTTGACCAGTCCCACAATCAGGCTTGGGCTCTCGATTCAGATGTCGCTGCCCGCATGAATCCCGCAAATCCTGCAGATGCCAGCTACCAGCAGTTTGCGGAAAGCCTCGAGAGCATCGGTTTTGAAGTTGTCGCCCACAACTCCGGGTCAATCGATGAAGCGGTGTTGGCAGGCTTCGATGTTTTAGTTGTGCCGCATGCATCGACGTCCGAGTGGGAAAAAACCATCGGCACTGGTTCACCGATATTTGAGCCTTCCGAAGTTTCTGCAATCGAGAAATTTGTGTCTGCTGGCGGAGGTCTAATGCTGTTCGGTGAAACCGAGCAGCCTAAGTACGGCAACAATCTTGGGGAGCTGGCCGAAAAGTTTGGTGTGACCATTGGTAACGCAACCGTCCAAGACCCAGAAAACTGCCACAACGAAGTAGCAACCTGGGTGCTCCCAACTTTTGAGCGTCACGTTGAATCTGACTTCTCCTACCGACTCGACAACGTTTGCCTCTACCGTGCCGGCGTTCTCGAAGTTGCTGCCACTGCTAACTCTGAGGTCATTCTTCGTTCCAGCGAAACCGCCAGCCCAGCGCTTGCCACTATGGCCGTTGCCGTGAAACACGATGCCGGCCGTGTTGTGGTTTTAGCAGACTCCGACATCTTCGGCGACGACTCAATCAAGGATTTTGGCAACCGCCAATTCTTGCTAAACCTCGCCGGATGGTTGGCTAACTCGAGAATCGTTGCCAATGCGTCTGGCTCAAAGCCGGCTAACTGGACCAGCACCGACACACACTGGCTGAAGTTGCAGGCAGCCGTTGAAGCACTGCGTCCGATGCAGGAAAAAGACGGATCGATCAACCTCGAAACGAACCACGAATCCGACGTATCGAAACTAGTCGACGACGTGCTTTCTAGTATCGACGGCCTGTCTCCAAGATTCACTCACCAGTCGGCATATCTGGCACAGGTCAAGGTAGACATTGAGAACTGGCGCAAGGGTGGGTACAAGGTTCCGGACTACTACGACTCGTTGCAGCTCTTCCGCCCCGACTTAAACCGTAAAGACGGCGTTGAGACTCTTGCCGTTTTCTCGATGTACACCCAGAACGGTAACCCGAACCGCAACCTCGAGGCCCTAGTCATCAACACCTTCTGGCCAGACTGGCTCGCCGCCAAAGAGCAGAAGTACAACAACCCAGCCTTCATCCCGATTGAGTTCCGAGCTTTTACCTCCGCCTACGACACCAACTCGGCGGTGTTCTTCCCGGAGACCGTGGCTACCCGTGCAGTTGCAACCTACTACTGGGGTGGAATCTTCTGCGACCGTGAGGCCGCGCGATTCCGAAAAGTCACCCAAGCGGCCAGGGAATTGCTTTACCTTCCGCTACCTGCCGATGCCGAACGCCTGGTGAATGACCAAAAGCTCGCTCAGGAAACCTTCGTGCTCTGGGACCTAATCCACGACCGCACCCACTCGCGCGGAGACCTACCGTTTGACCCATTCATGATCAAACAGCGCATGCCGTTCTGGATGTATGCCCTAGAAGAGCTTCGCTGCGACCTCTCGACCTTCCGAGAGACGCTCGTACTAGATGCCGAGGGCGACCGCCTAGCGA
>JBDKLA010000034.1:0-13543 GCA_039795835.1 Actinomycetota bacterium
CAACCAGCGGCAACCAAATTGAGTCGAGCTTTCCAACCGTTAGGGTCACCTTTTTCTCGGGGCCGTTCGAGGTTGGAGGTAGTGACGATGGAACGCGGGCAAAGAAGAAGTTGTCGCTGCCGCTAATTGGCTTGGTTGGCGCAACCGTGAAGGTGTCGCCGTCGTAGAAGGGCATGGTAGCGATTCGGATGCGATCCGGTGCACCCTTAGCCGAGTAGGTCAAGATGGTTGAACCGAGCAGCTTGGAGTCGGCGAAATACCGGCGGTAGGTGGCAAGCGGGCTGGTTTGGGCCTTAATCTTTTCTCGAAGCGCTACGTCGGTGCGTAGCACGATTCGAGTGCCACTGAAGCCATAGGTGTTCATGAAGAAACCGGTTCCGGCCAGTGCGATGGCAACCACCGCGATGGCTGCGAGGTTGCGTCGAACCTTTCGTTGCCAGCCTGCGAAGAACGAGACTTTGTCTTCGGGTTTGTTGGTAAGTGTGGCTCGTCTGGCGACCTTGGAACCCCAGTTCAGATAGATGACCAGCAGTGCGAAAAGCAGGGAGCCCGATGCCATTGGTGTGGAGATGGGAAGGACGAGGCCAAACAGGTTGAGGTCGCCAGGCACGGCGGCGTTTCCGAAACTGATTCCCAGAATGACCAGGCCGACGATTGGATAGGCGGCAGCCCAGAATCTGGTAATCGAACCGAAGAATACCCAGCCAAACACTGCTCCGGCGATCAGATACGAGAGGAACGCCGGTGCCAGCAGGGCGTGATAGGTACCAACCGGAAGTTCAACGGTAACCAGCTGCTTCCACGCGTTGACCGGGGATGTGAGCGATTCCAACCATCCACTCAGTAGAAGCGAGGGGTTAGCCATCGCGCGAGGGTTGGTTCCAGGCAGAGCCAAAACCACGAATGCCACTAGGACGGAAAGCGCTGTGGAAATCACGGAAAGCTTACGAGCAGACTGGATCCAGCTGATTCCAAAACCAACCCCAAGGCCGAGCCCGACCGAAACGAATAGGTAAGAGTCTTGGTAGATCGGCCAGATGAACCAAACCGTGAGCAGGGTTAGTGCGACCAGGTAGGTGGACAGGATTAGGCGATTTCTCATCCTCGGTACCTCCCCAACAGTCCTGGCAGGTCTTGGATTTCCTGAATGTTCAAAACGTCGATGGTGTTGGCCTTGAAGAATTTTGGCTTGGCGTCCTCGCGCCCATCGGCGGTTACGAATGCCACACCGATATTGTTCGGTAGCACGCTTCGAGCTTCCTGCAGCTGCCTTGCGGTGAGACCGGAACCGGTGACCACAACTGCCAGCGACATGTCTTGATACTTGCCGGCAGCCAGGCGGCAAACATCCTTGAGAGACATCGTTTGCTCGCTCGGGTTTACCACACAGAGGTCTTCCATGAGTCGCTTGCGAGTTTGTACGCGTAGTTCACGAATGGCTCGCATGCGGTTCTTGGCAAGCTTTGGAATCTCCTCGCTGATCACCACCGAAACGCTTCTGGAATCGAGAATTGCTCTGGCGCCGAGAGAACCCACGGCACTAATGGCAACTTCGAATTCGTCTGAGCCGGCGAGGTATTCGGCTGGGTTCATGGCCAGAATGATCACCATGCGCGAGCGGCGGCTTTCGGCATACTGGCGAACCAGGAACTTGCCGGGCTTACCGATTTTGGCGGTGGCCTTCCAGTGGATGTGCTTCGGGTTGTCGCCGGCAACGTATTCACGAATCGAGTGGAAGGTCATGTCGGCTTCAACCACGGTGAGGGTTGGGTTACCTTCGAGGTCGCGCATGTAACCGATTACGGTTGGTGGCAGCACGCGGGTCTGAGGGTAAACATGAACGTCCATTGCGTCGAGGAGTTTGGTTTCCTTGCGGAGCGCCCCAACCGGGTCGGTTCGCACAGTGGTGATTGGGCCAACCTTTAGAATTCCGCGTGGCTGCGAAGCCAGCTCAAACGGGAGCAGTTTCGTTTCTCCGGCGCGAAGCAGAGGAATTGGGAACTCTTCGATGCCGTCGCCAATCTGCACCTCAAGAACACCTGGCAGCTCGAGGCGCTTATTGGTGTTGGTGACCGAGATCGGAGCATTGGTGGATTCGCCGGCAACCAGGTGATCCTCGGGGAGGCTGAACCCGAT
Organism: Actinomycetota bacterium; assembly: GCA_039795835.1. Lineage (GTDB taxonomy): Bacteria > Actinomycetota > Actinomycetes > Actinomycetales > Microbacteriaceae > Rhodoluna. The sequence continues at coordinate 2,137 of JBDKLA010000034.1, forward strand.
GATGTAGTTCTTGCCACCGATGAGGAACGGGATTGCCACGAGGATGATGACCGTGGCCACGGCACCCAGGAAGAAGAACTCCGGCCACGCGAGCCAAACGCCGAGCGGAAGCCAAAGCACCGCCAGCAGCAGCGAAATCCAGCCGAGCTTCGTTACCGTTTCCAAAACCCAGGTCTTGGCAATACCGAGCAGTTTGGAAGCGAAACCGAAGTAACCGCGGAGTTTTTCCATCAGGTACGAGACGCGAACCGTGCCCGACTCAGTGCCACTCGCGAAAGTGGCCTGGGTGCGCGAAGCGTCGGCAGTCGAGGAAGCTGCCGTGCGCTTGGTTCGAGTCTCGTTTGCCATTATGCCGAGTAGTCTCCGGTTGGAGCTTTGATGCGGTCGATGCACTCGAGGATGATCTGCTCCGGACGAACGCCATCGAATTCGGCGTCGGTGGTGAGCACGATACGGTGAGCGAGCACCGGACCGGCCAGGAACTTCACGTCGTCTGGAGTGATGTAGTTGCGACCTTGAGCCAAAGCCCAGGTCTTTGCCAACTTGGTTAAGTTTCTAGCACCACGAACCGACGAACCGAACTGCACCTGCTGTGCGCGACGGGTCTCTTCAACGATGTCCACGATGTAGCGAAGCACGCTCGCGTTGGTGTGTACCGCGCGCGATATTGCAGCCATCTTTAGAACGTCGTCGCCCTTGGCAACCGGGCTCAGCACCTTCGCGATTTCCGCGGTTCCCTGAAGGATCTGAACGGTAGCCGCGCTGTCGGTGTAGCCGATCATGGTCTTCACCATGAAGCGGTCCATCTGTGCTTCAGGTAGCGGGTTGGTTCCGGCCTGTTCGATAGGGTTCTGGGTTGCGATTACCAGGAACGGATTACCGGCAGGCTGACGGACGTTTCCGATGGTAACGAAGCCTTCTTCCATAACCTCGAGCAGAGCAGACTGAGTCTTCGGGGACGCACGGTTGATTTCATCGGCGAGCACAACGCTTGCGAAGATCGGTCCAGCCTGGAATTCAAACTGCTCCTTCTTCTGGTTGTAGATCTCCACACCGGTGATGTCCGAAGGCAGAAGGTCTGCCGTGAACTGAATGCGCGAGGTCTTTACCGCGATCGACTGGGCAATTGCGCGAGCAAGTGCGGTCTTACCGGTACCCGGTACGTCTTCGAGAAGCACGTGACCTTCGCTGATCATTGTGGCGAGCACGAGCTCAACCACGGAACGCTTGCCGAACAACGACTTTTCAACGTTGTCGACAATCGCAGTAAAGAGTTTCTTAAACTCGTCCTGCTCTTTCTGGGTTATTGCCATTTGTTTTCCTTTTCCTCGATTTTCAAACAAAGTATCAGTGACATGCGAACTCCAATATGACGGCACCGGTCAGTCCGGAAACGTGCGGTGAAGCGTTCGAATCCCGTCCTTGGAATTTCACCTGAATCTTGGTGACACCCACCGCATTTCGCGGCAGACGAAGGTAGTCACCAGGCTTGTCGAACGTTCCAGAAGTGGTTGCCGAAGACCAGGTCGAACCTTCACCAGCCTGCCACAGTTGGGTGCCCGAACTTGAGGTTAGACCCGAACCCTTGAGCTTGAAGTCAATATCCTTGAGACGCACACAGGCCGTGGTATCGGCGCCGGTGGCGACATCGACCAAACCTTCAATTTTGGTGATCGCCAACTGCCAGGAGCGAGTGGCATCAGACGGAGTAACCAATCGGTTACCAGTGCTACAGACGCTGGTGCCAACCTTGCAATATCTAACGTGAATCTCTGGATCTTCACCGAAGGCCGTCGAGTAAATGTTGTTGCGCCAATCGGTTGGATCAGTCTTGGAGCCGTTGAATTGGGCATAGACACCGCTGCTGTTGCCGGAGGCAGTTAGAGCAACCAGCCAAGCCCCGGCGACTGGGTCTGGGTTCACCGCATACTGGAAAACACCGTCGGCTGGATCGGAAAGCGTGGACGTTGATTTACCCACGGCCGAAGCGATTCCGAAACCGTTCGCATAACAAACCATCGGGGTGTACGACGCGTTATCTTCAATGGTCATTTGTGGCGAGAGGATGTCCTCGGTCTGCAGCTGCCAGTCGGAGTATGTTCCGGTTGTTACCTGCGACGTTCCGCCGTTGACATTGACCACGTTAATTCGGTTCGAGTTTGGATCCCAGTCGCAGCGAGGCTTGGTGAACCCCGTGTAAAGAATGAAGGAAGCATTGGTTGGGTTGTATGCCCAGTTTCGGTTTGCCGAAGCCACCGCGATGCGCGTCGTCCAACCGGTTCCGCTCTTTTTGGGAACCGTGGTGACTTCGCCGACTTTCGGAACTGCTGAGATTCGACCCTGCCAGGTGGCCGAACTTCCAGCATCGGCGATTGTGCCGATTGGCGGCTTTACGTCACCTACAGCTGCGACTCGAATCACACTTCTTTCGCCCGGCTTGGCGGCAACCTTTACCTTCTTCGGAGTGGCAAAGTCGGTGAACACAACATCGACCTGGCTTCCAACCACGTCGCTGCTTACCGAATAGCTCTTGACCGATGGGTCGGAGACCGGGGTAATGGTAACTTCAGCCCAACCGACCGTTGTGGTAGCGGCCGGGTCGTAGATGGTCTTCGCTCGAATATTTCCATCGGTCAGTGCCTTTGGCGCACGGAAGGCATAGGCGTCCTCGAGGGTGCGTGCAACGTTGGAGACACCTTCCGAGTTGCTGGCGCGAACCGAGTACTTGTGGAGGTTTTTCTTGTTTACTCCGTCGTAGGGCTGCAGGTTTCGAATCACACATTGGGTGATGGCGGAGTTCTCGTCGATTGGGCAGTTGAACGATGGAGCGCCGTCCTGGCTAACTTCAAAGCCGGTGATCGCGGGCGAGGACGAAGTTGGCGGCACAATCTGCAACGTAATGGTGGTCGCCGTGTAAGCAATCTGGGTTACCGAGCGAACCGCTGCCGGAACACCGCGGAAGGTGAACTCGAGCACACCGGTACCGATTCGACCCATCTTGTCCAGCACGTGGTAAACGATGGAACACTTCGAACCGGCGGCCTTCTTGCCTTCGACCTGGCTCCACTTGGCGGTAATCGAATCGGCGGTGGTGCGAAGTTTTACGTCGCCACAGACCACATCGGAACCGCTGGCCCAGTTCACCGGACCATTCGTGTAACCGAATGGCGCGTAGCGAAGTGCTTCGCCGTCGAACGGGTTGTAAACACCGGGGCCGTTGTTTAGGTCGGCAGAAGTGGTTTGGCAGCTGGAGATCTGATCGTTGACCCCGCACTCGAGAGTTAGCGTGGCACCGATCGGCAGGTTGTTCGGAAGCTGACCCACGATTAGCACCAGGTAAACCGGCGTTGTGTTCGGGTGGTTGGAGATCGAAATCTTCACTCTTCGACTCTCACCAGCCTTGGCGCCTGGGAAGACCTTGATGGTGAGCTGAGTTCCTTGGCGCGAAATGTCGAAGAGGTCTTTGCCACCCTCGACGTTGTATTGAAGCGAATCCTTGTCGGCCTCGGTCTTGCCTTCCCAGGTGGTCATTGTCTTGAGCTCGGTAACCTGGGCGTTCTCGTCGCCAGGCAAAATCGTAAGCTGCCGGCCAAGCAGGATTGGCTCGGGGTTGGTTGGGATCACCTTCACCGGAACCATGATCGTGGTAAACGGTTCGGTCGAGCCGGTTACCTTAATCTGAACGTCGCAGAAGTCGGTCCAGGGAGCACCCGAACCAGCCGAATACTGAATAACCGTTCCCGCGCTGACCTTACAGCTGGCGTTCTTGCGAAGGCCGTGAGCTGTGACCTTGCCAACCGTGATTTGACCTGGGAGGTTTACATCTTGCGCGATGTCGAAGGTCTTTGACTGACTCTCATTTACGCGAACCATCGAGGTCGATGGGTCGAAGGTGATCTTCGGGGTTAGACCGGGCAGGTGCATGAAGCCGTAGCTTTCAACTTCTTTTCCGTAGAAGTTAGTTCCGGAAACCTTGAAGATCACGATGCCCGGATTCTCCGGAATCACCGCTGAGGTAAGGCTGCTGTTCGAGAGAACCTTGAAACCGTCGAGCCCTCCCCAAACTGAAAGGGTTAGCTTGTTGACGTCTCCCGACGACCAAAGAATCTTGTCGGAAACCACGTCGATACCGGTTGTGGTCAACAGGTCGCGTTGCTGGGCAAGCGTCACAAAGGTGTCGGTGACATCTGGCGCATCGTTGATGGTGGTCTTGGTGACCTTGACCGTGATCTGGCCTTCAGACTCACTACCGCTGGAACTCTTGGCACGGTAGGTGAAGGTCATAATTCCCTCGACCTTGCCAGCTGCGATGGTCACCTTATTTCCGTTGACCTTGAGAATCAGCTTCTTCCAAACGTCGTAGTACTTGTTGTTTGAAGGAATGCTTGGTTTAACCGAACCCTTAACCAGGGAAATTGGATTTTTAGCATCTGGTTGTGGATCAAAGTCGTTTGAAACCGGGTCGAGCACAACCTTGTTGCTATCCCCTAGGACGACCTCAGCGTAGTCATTCATGGTTACCGGAGCGGTGTCCGGTTCAGCGTTCAGGATGGCCACCTTGACCAGCGCAGTCTCTGAGACCAAACCGTGGGAGTCGACCAGCGTGTAACTGAAGGTGTCTTGACCCTTAGCCTCACTCTGGGCAGAGTATTCCAGCGAAGTGCCATCTGGGTTGATATAGGCGGCACCCTTGTCGCCCCTAATGCCGGAGATGGCTCGAACTGTCACCTGGTCGCCATCTGGGTCAACGTCGTGAACTGGAATCGGAATGTTCACAGTCTCCCCCGCGCGCACTCGGGCAAAGATGTTTACCGGCTGCGGAGCGCTGTTGGCAGTGTTGTTTGGCTGAACTCGAATCGAAATCTGTGCCGGTGTGGTGTTGGCAGGATTATTCACCGGATAAATCGAGTAGTGACATTCATAAAGCCCTGGCTGTTGTGGGGCAACGATTCGAACCTTGCCGCCGCCTGAGAAGATGAGACCACCCTGGATGCAACTTTCCTTCCCGTCGCGTTTGAACGACTTCGAGTCGATTACCAGTGGAACGCCAGGGTAGCCGAGGTCGTTGGCCAACACATCTACCGATGCGGTATCCCCCGCACGAACTACCACGCTGTCGGCACGAGAAACCGGAGGCTTGTTTTCTGGGTCCGGCATTTCATAAACAAACAGCTGACCGGTGGCGGTGTACTTGCTATCGCCCGAGCCGTCGGAAATCTTGTAATTCACCGTTCCCACGAAGCCAGCGGTGTTGTTTTGAGTTTTACCTCGGACGCGAAGGAATCCGCCCTTGATCTTGTCGGCCCAAATTGTGCCACCGTTGACCGGGTTCGGATTCAGGGCACTGATCACCAGTGCTCGGTTGGCCGGGTTGTGGGCCGCACCGAACAGGTCGACCGAGGTGTCGAGATTTGGGCTAACCAGCACGGTTACCGGAGAGGTCGAGAGCTCGGCCGCTGCGGGGTCAACAAAGTTCACTCGCACCGAGGTGTTCAGTTTGTATCCATCGGCGTCTTTGAGACCCAGATCCAAGATGGCGGGGCCAGCTTTCGTTGAAGTGAGCTTGGCCTTAGTGTCGTCCAGCGGTTCAATCGAAAGGTCGGTGTTCCGGTTAGCTTCATTTGCCACCAAAACCGAGATCGCAAACGGGTTGCTGCTTCCAGAAACGTATTTCGAGAAGTCCACGATGGTTGGCTCGGTGGTGCTGGCGATGATCACCGGAACATTCAGGGATGCACCAGCCTTCGGAGCGACCGTAATCTGCAAAGCCTTTGTGACCGATGCACCTCGAACATCGGAAACCACGATCTTTGCGGTGACCGTGCTCGATTTCTTACCATCGGCTACGTCCTGGTAAACCAGCTGGCCGTCGGAGCCGAAGGCCAGGTTTCCTTCGCCATCGGTGATGGTGGCGCTTGAGATGAAGAAACGGTCGCCTTCCGGATCAACCCAGGCGTCAAGGAAAGGAATCGACACTTCTGAGCCCGGTTCAACTCGAACCTCGGGCCACTGCTGAATACAGGTCGGAACCACATCGGTACACCAGCCGGGAGGGTTGTTGGTTCCGTTTGGTTTAACGTTTAGGTGAACCGTTGCCGAGCGCGAAGGCTTGCCGGAAACACCATCGGAAATTTGGTACTTAAAGCTTGCCGAACCCTTGGCCCCCGGCTTCACCGCCACCACGAGCATCTGCTGGTTGGCACTAGTTCGCACCTCACCAAAATTCGGGTCGAGACCTTTCACCGATTCGGGATCAATGGTGATGATGTCGCCGAGGTTGGTGTCGCTGTCGTTGATGAGAACAGGTAGCGAAACCAGCTGGCCCGCGCGAACACCAAAGGTGTCGTCTACCGGGCGAGGTGGCATTTGATCTGGGGGTGGGCAATCGGTGTCGCAGTTCTTGACCGGTGGCGGATCGCCGTCCCAGTTTTGACTACCGGAGATGAGCTCTCCGGTAGGAAGCGACCAGGCCCAACCGCTGTAGGTCTCGTTGATGATTGCCGATTCGCCGTTGGTCACCAAATTGAGGTCGGTGGTTGGCTTGAGTAGCTGCTGTGAGTCGAGGGTCTTTTCGTTGTAGGCGAGCTCCTGAAGCTGGCCGGCTTTGGCTGTGTCGTAGAACCAGCCCTTATCGGCCGAAAGCCAAGCGGCGAAAACCGATTTGTTGAACTCAATCGGCCTTGAGGTTTCCTGCGCTCCAACTACCGACTGCACGGTCGCTACTTGACGCGAGTTCACATCGAAAACCGAAAGTTCGGTAAGGGTACTGAGGTAAATGTTGTCGTTGGCGCCACTCTTTTGAAGGTAGGAAGCCTTTCCAACATCGGTCGCATCGGCGGAACCCTGAACCCAGAGCTTTCCGGTGTCTGGGTTTAGAACCGCCCAGTGCGAACCAACCATGGCCATTTGGTAACTGCCGGAAGTTGCACCGTTGACCTGGTCTTTCGCGTCCAGCCACTTGGCTTGCACTGGATCGTATTGGCGAACGCTGCCGTCGGTTGCCGAGAATGCGAAGACGATGCCACTGGTTGTTAGCGCCACCGAATCAAACCCGAAACCACTGGTCACACCTTTTGGAGGTTTGACCTCGATCGGTGCCGGGAAAATGTTGCCATCGTAAATCGACACACGAAGCGTGCGCGAAGAGTCGACTAGTGCGGTTACCGTACTGCTGATATCCGACGCAATTGCTGCCGTTGGAAGGCTAATCGCTCCGTCGGAGTCTGGAGTGAAATCAATAGGGTCAGCCGAAGAAATGTTGATGTAGGAAGGTTCCTTGTTAAAAAGGAGTGATCCCGTTGAGGTTTGTAGCAAATCGGTTGGCTTCTTGACGATGTTCTTGAGGCCCAGCTCGTTGATCTGAGTATTCACGCGGGCGTAGCGACCGTCATCCTGGTTTTTCTTTTTCGGATCAACCTTCTGCAGAATCCAGATGTTGTGGTTGTTGAGGTTCACGCGTTTCACGTCGAAACCGTCGGCGTTGATCGCTAAACCGATCACCAGAGAAATGAGCGCAAGAATCGCGGTCAATTGCAAAACACGGCCGCTGGGCAACCGTGTTGAGCGAGAACCGCGAATGAAGCTCAAGTTATAGTCCCCCGGACACCTTCAAGAAATAAAGTGTTGCGGCAAAACCTAAAACGACTGCGCCAGCAATAATCAAGGATAAAGGGCTTAGCTTTAGGCCCTTTTTGGCCGGCTTAAAGGCGCCAGCTTGGGCACAGCGAGGACACTGGTCGGGGTCCAACTCGATCGACTTGGCGCCCTTGCGCTTGGTCTTTGGCTCAACATAAACACCGATATCTAGCCCAGCGGTGGAAACCTTCGGGTGACCGCACGGATACTTTTCGGTCACGTCGTCCACGTCGATGGATTTCATCGAAATACTCAAGCGTGTAACCATGAACTGAAGAGCCGCCTGAACTTCGTTTAGAGCCATCGCGAACTCTTGCATTGAACCGTAGCGATCGTTGGGGTTACGAGACATTGCCTTGTTGAGAACCTCTTCAACGATCATCGGCATACCGCCGCGGGCAATCGGCGTATAAATCGCCTTGACGATGCGAGATTTCAGCTTGTCGTTTTCATTGAGCTTCGGGTTGTCGACCTCAAACGGAGTGCGACCGGCCAATAGCGAATAGAGGGTTGCACCCAAAGACCAAATGTCTGAGGCCACGGTTCCCAGCGTTTGCAGGTTTACAACCTCCGGCGCGCTCCAGGGGAGCGACATCGCGATCTGGTCGGTGGTTTCCGCGGCTGAGATCTCACCGGCGATGCCGAAGTCGGAAAGCACCGGAGTGCCGAACCCGTTGATCAGAATGTTGGAGGGCTTGACGTCTCGGTGAAGTAGTCCGGCACGGTGAACGGTCTCGAGTGCGCAGGCAATCTGCACACCAATATCCAGAACTTCACTTAGCGGCAGCGGGTTTTGACGCCAATCCTTGCCAAGCGAAGTTGGGCAGTACTCCATTGAGATATAGGAGTTTCCTTCTCGGGAGATGTTGGCATCCCAGATATTCACGATGTTCGGGTGCGATCCGAGCTTGGCGAGATTATTCGCCTCAGCCAAGAACGCAACCGCAGAAGTTGAGTTGGCCTGGAACTTCTTTACGAAAACCTTGATCGCAACCTCGCGACTCGGCATCGACTGCTTGTAGAGGAAGACATCGGCAAAACCACCGCGACCGAGCGGGGCAACGTAGCTGAGCCCAGGAATCTCCGGAGGCATGATTGGCAAACGATTAGCCATTAGTAACTCGCTTTCATCGGCCAGAAGTTTTCTGAACCTGGAGTTAGGTCGAGCAGTAACCACGAGCCGCCACCTCGAAGTGCATGCTGATTTCCGTTACACACAAAACTCCAGCTGATTGAAGATGATGCGTTGTCTACACCTTGGACGCACTTGCGCGTTTCATCCGATTTATCGGAGCGAGTGAGCGAAGCCACCTTGCCCGCCTCGGCGTCCTTGATGATCTGCGCACGATCCGGCTCATCAACCAGAATCGAGAACGGCTTGGTTGCGCCGTCTACGCGAACCGACTTGCCATCGATTTTCATGCTTTGAGATTCGGAACCGTCCATGAGATTAAGCATCGAGAAGGTCTTGGTTTCTAGCTTGTACTTCTTGAAAAGGTATACCGCGACTCGGTTGCCCGAAGTGGTGCGAGAAATTTCGAAACGCTCCTGCGAAATCTTGGTGCGCCAGAGCGACTGACCATTGCTCGGGTCAATCATCGAAACATACTGGTTGTTCTTGCCATCGAGTACGAAGAGCTTGCTGTACCAGGAGCGGTTCTTAGAGGTGGTCTTGCTATCGTCGCGGCTGATGGCATAACCGGTGGCGGTTACCGTCCAAGTTTTGTTGCCGTTCCCATCGATGCCATTGATCGTGATGTCGTGACCGTTCGGCCCACCTTGCGATTCCAAGTTGGTTGCCTTCTCGGATACGCCGTCGCCAGAGACTTCGACAGCCTTCCCAGCAATCTTGTAAAGGCGCACTCCAGCATTGCCGTTCCAGGCAACAACCTTGCCGTCGGAAACTCTTATGCCTACTGGGCTGTCTCCCTTGTTACGTCCAAGCACTAGCTTCTGCCCGACGATTGGATTTCCACCGACCGGTCTGAGGTCTGACTCAACGCTCCAGCGCGGAGAGCTGAACCGCTTCGAACGGTACTTGGCGTAGCGGAAGTCTTTCTTGGCGCCGTTGGTCATCACCAAAACCGACTTCAGGTTGCCAGGAATGGCAAGCACCTGAAGGACCGGAGCCTGCATGATTGGCTGTGAATTACTCTTCGCGATGACTGGGTCGGTAATAAGTCCGTTGAGGCGGTTGTAAGGAACGATCGTCTTCATCTTGCGGTCGTCACCCTTGTCGATGGACTCGATGTTGCCACCGGCATCAGAACCATTCACATCGGTGAACTTGACCAAAATCTCATTCAGGCCAGGAACCTCAACCAGCTGTTTGTGCCACTTCTCGGTCCAGTCCAGCTCGTGGGCAAGGTCTACCTTCCAAATTGCCTTTCCGTTCTTCAGGTTCACCAGCGCGAGGGTGCTCGGAATCGACTTCTTGTCTTTACATTCCTTTTTGGCGATGTCGTTTTGGGTGAGTACAACCACCTGGTCTTGCTGGAGGGTTCCAAACTCATACTGGGTGCACTTTGGATCGCTGCCCTCGCTCAGGTCGTACTTCCAGAACGGTTGAGAGTCCACCTGATCGAGAGTCTGCATGGTCACGACCCCAACCGGCGGGCGGTGCTCATCTAGGTATTGAACGCCCTGCCAGAGCGCGGCAATTAGCAGTGCGGGAACAATCAAAATTCCCAGGGTTCGAACGAAACGGTTTTGACGACGGCGTCCGCGAGATTTCGTCTTGGTGGATTTCGGTGCCGCCACCGGTTTGGGAGTAGCAACCTCAACCGAAGCCTGCTCCATCGACTTCTTAATCCAACCCTTTAGGTCTACCGGCACGGCAGGGTTGGCTAGAAGTTCTGGCCATACCTCGGGATACCCGTTGGCAAGTCTGGTGAAAATTCCAGCCGAAGTTTTTGGATCACTGGCTAGCGCTCGAGCCTGAGCCGGCGACATTCCGCGGTTATCGTTCATCGGTCATACCTCGCTTCCAGACGGATGCGAGTGAGAGTTACCAAAACCACCGCAGTGCCAATTAGGAAGGCTGCCGAGTTAGCCCAGGTGGCAAGGTCGTGAACCCAGAGCGGGTCTTCGTCGAGGCTTGGCGAAATTGCTGCCAGATTCACCGAGCTAGCCGACATCGCAAAGCCCCAGCGCGAAATTACAAATACCGAAAGCGAATCAATCAGGCTTCCACCGGTGATCTGAAGCAAGCCGCCGTTCAGCACCAGCTGAGCCATGATGAACACCACGAAAAGCGGCATCACCTGTTCGCTCGATTTAACCAGGGACGAAAGTAGTAGACCGGTAACCAGGGACGCCATCGCGGTGAGCCCGAGAGCGAAGAACAATTCGAGCGCCGGCGAATCGAAATAGACAGCTTGGATTGGCGCCGGTTTGGCGAGGAGTGTCACGTAGGTGAGCATTCCGGCCATGAACCAAGAGAACAGACCAAAGACCAGGAGTTTCGAACCTAGATATGCCGAAATCGATAGACCGACCGCCCTCTCGCGAAGATAGATCGGACGCTCCCCCACCAGATCACGAATCGAAACCGATGCTCCCATGAAGGCGGAACCGATTACCAGCATTGCTAAGAGTTGACTCGGCTCAGCCGGCGAAGAGTTAGAAGCAGCTCCGAGACCGGCGCCACCTGGCACCACCAGGATTAGCAGACCCACGATGACCGGAAGCAGTAGGAGGAAAAGCAAATAGCCGATATCGGCGAAGACCAGGCTGACCTGCCTTGAACACATGGTTAGGAACTGGTTCAACC
>JBDKLA010000035.1:0-3612 GCA_039795835.1 Actinomycetota bacterium
CGAGCGGTGTCTGAGTAGATCAGGCCGAGCATTGCGAATCCGGTGACCAGCATTAGCCAGGCGCCGTGCAGAATGCCAGCATTGACCTTCATTCCGGTCTTCATGTCCTTCATTTGGTAGAAGAAACCAGAAAGTAGAGCTCCAACACCGATTAGGTGAAGGATCAGCATAATGTCGTTGATTAGATGAGTCATGGCTTCAGTCTAGCCATGACAATCGCCGCTTCAACTGCTTCGGCGCCCTTGTCTTCTTTCGAGTTTTCGAGGCCTGCTCGGTCAAGAGCCTGCTGTTCGGTGTCCACGGTTAGTAGCCCGAAGCCGATTGGAACTCCGGTGTCGAGCTGAACCCGGGTGAGGCCATCCGTGGCCGCGTTGCAGACGTATTCGAAGTGCGGGGTTCCGCCACGAATCACAACGCCGAGGGCAATCACAACATCCGCGCCGTCCTCGATTGCATACTGAGCAGCCAGTGGAAGCTCGAAGGCTCCCGGCACTCGCATAATCGAGTAGACATCGTTGCCGGCTGCCTTCAGCGCGCGCTCAGCTCCGGCCAATAGGCCTTCGGTGATTTCGGTGTGCCAAGAGGTGACCACGATGGTCACCGCGAGGCCCGATGCGTCGATGTTTAGTTTCGGTGCACCAGCGCCGCTCATTAGATCCCTGCCTTTACTTCATCAGGAAGAATGTGACCCATCTTCTCGCGCTTGGTCTCTAGGTAGCCGAGGTTCTCCGAAGCCAAACCGGTGATCACTGGAACATATTCGTTCACTGGGATGCCGGCTTCGTTAAGGTAGCTGCTCTTCGCTGGGTTGTTGGTCATCAGGCGAACCGAGGTTACGCCTAGGTCGCGAAGGATTGAAACAGCGGCACCATACTCACGGTTCTCCGAAGGTAGACCGAGAGCCAGGTTCGCCTCAACGGTGTCGAGACCCTGCTCCTGAAGGGCGTATGCCTTGAGCTTGTTCAGTAGGCCAATGCCGCGACCTTCCTGACCGCGTAGGTAAATCACCACACCACCCTTAGGGTCGTTGGCAATCTTGTCGAGCGCGAAGTCCAGCTGCGGACCACACTCACACTTGAGCGAACCGAAAGCTTCACCGGTGATGCACTCCGAGTGCATACGAACCAAAACGTCGTCGCCGGTTGGATTACCGGAGATGATTGCCACGTGGTCGGCGGTGGTCTTTAGGTCGTAGTAACCGCGCAGACGGAAGTTTCCGTGGGTGGTTGGCACGTTCGCCTCAGCCTCGAAACGAATGCGGTTGGTTGGGTTGTGAGCGTGCTTGATGTCGTGGGTCTTCAAATACTCCACGATCTGCTCAATGGTGATTACCGGTAGGCCTTCAGCAGCTCCAACAGTCATCAACTCTGGCAGACGCATCATCGAGCCGTCAGCCGAAACCATCTCGCCAATAACGCCAACCGGGGTGAGCCCGGCTAGCTTCATCAGGTCAACAGCAGCCTCGGTGTGACCAGCACGACCAAGAACACCCTGGTGGTGAGCACGAAGCGGTACTAGGTGACCAGGACGAATCAACGACTCAGCCGAAGCCATCGGGTCGGCCAAAGTGCGCGCGGTCAAAGCTCGGTCGTAGGCGCTAACACCGGTCGACTCACGGTCGGCCGCGTCAACGGTCACGGTGTAGTTGGTGCGGTGTGGGTCCTGGTTGTTCTGAATCATCAGTGGAAGTTCCAGCTCGTTTGCGCGAGCGTCTTCCATCGGAGCACAGAGGAAACCGGTGGTGTTGCGAACGATCCAAGCCATCCACTCCTCAGTGACCAGCTCAGCGGCGATGATCGCATCGCCCTCGTTCTCGCGGTCCTCGTTGTCGGCAACCAGAACCGGCTTGCCGGCGCGAAGAGCCTCTAGGGCTTCATCAATATTGTTCAACGGCATTAGTTCCTGCTTTCAATGAGTTTCTCAATGTGTTTGGCCATGATGTCGACCTCCACGTTTACCAACGCCCCAACGCCCTTGCTTCCAAGGGTGGTGAGACGAAGAGTTTCTGGGATCAACGAGAACGAAACGGTGTCGGTTGTTACCTCATTCACCGTCAACGAAATTCCGTCGATCGTTATTGAACCCTTCAGAACCACATATTTCATGAGTTCCGAAGGAATCTGTATGGTCACCCATTCCCAGTTGTCGGATGGCTTGCGCGAAACAATAGTTCCAACCCCATCAACATGACCTAGGACGACGTGCCCGCCGAATCGGGTGGCCGCGTTCATCGCGCGCTCCAGATTCACAACCGAACCAACCGACAACGAACCCAGCGAGGTCAATCGCAGAGTCTCGTGCATCACGTCGGCGGTGAAGGTGGAGTCCGCAATCTCAACCGCCGTGAGGCAAGCCCCGTTCACGGCAATCGAATCCCCGCGGTGAACATCCGAGGTAACCAGAGGGCCAGCGAAAGTGATGCGCTTAGCATCTGGCTGATCCTCGATGGCAACAACTTTGCCAAGCTCTTCAATGATTCCGGTAAACACTAGTTACTCCTTACGGCACGAACATAGAGGTCTGCTCCCAGTGAGCGACTTTCAACAAAACGAAGCTGAATAGCAGATGACATCGACGAAACTCCCAGGTCACGAACCGCAACACCCGGACCACCAATCAGCTGCGGAGCGATGTAGGTCACAAACTCATCAACCAAACCGGCCTGAATGAAGGACGAAGCAACCGAAGGCCCACCCTCAACCATCAGGTGCTTAACACCCTGCGAGTAAAGGTCTGCCAACAAAACCTGCAGATCACTGTTGCGAACCCGAATCGTCGATGCAGAGTCATCAAAAGCACGCAACCCAGAAGGCAAAGTCGAGTTCCCCAAAACAACTCGCATCGGCTGGTGCGAATACAAAGACCCATCCGGCTTACGAGCAGTCAGCGAAGGGTTATCGGCAAGAACGGTTCCAGTGCCAACCAAGATCGCATCAATCTCTGAACGCATCTTGTGTGCATGAGCACGAGACTCCGGCCCGCTAATCCACTGCGACGAACCATCAGCAGCTGCCGCACGGCCGTCCAAAGACTGGGCCCATTTCAGAGTCACGAACGGACGGTGATTGATAGCAGAAGTCAACCAAACACGAGCCTGCTCATTAGCTTCAGCTTCAAGAACACCCGAAATCACTTCAACACCTGCAGCACGCAAAGTGGAAGCCCCCGAACCAGACTCAACACCAGGATCAGATGAAGCGAACACAACCCGAGAAATACCGGCAGCAATCAAAGCCTGAGCACAAGGCCCGGTGCGACCGGTGTGGTTGCAAGGCTCCAGGGTCACCACAGCCGTGTAACCGGAAGGCAAAGTGGCAGGAAGCTTGGAGAGGGCAATAACCTCGGCGTGAGGCGTTCCAGCACCCTCGTGCCAACCCTCAGCCACAACATTCAACGATTCATCAAGAATCACCGCGCCAACCTGCGGGTTCACTCCGTAAGCAGGGCCATTGAGGGCAAGCTGAAGAGCGCGACGCATCGCTTCTTCATACACAGTCGACATTTGCCGCCCTCTCATAGACACACGGGGGCGACGGAAGATAGGGCGAACGCCAAAAGGCGATCGCCTCGTTCTTCTCCCATCCGGACTTTAACCGTCGGTGCTGGAATTCC
>JBDKLA010000036.1:0-5277 GCA_039795835.1 Actinomycetota bacterium
AGTGCTGGTGCAAGCAGGTGACTCAGTGCCGGTTCCGCGAGAAATCCGGTGAGCATCGTGGTTAGCGTAATTCCGAGCTGAGCGCCGGAAAGATGGGTGCTGGTCTTGCGAAGGGCCCTGATGGAAGGTCCTAGGTTTTTTTCGCCTCGCGAAGCCCTAGCCTCAAGCTCGTTTCGCTCCAAATTGATCATGGAGAACTCGCTGGCTACGAAAATGCCTGTGCCAATGGTGAGGAGAACCCCCACGCCGAGCATTAGCCAGTCATTCATATGTAAAGCCAAGCATACCCGCCCTGCTTTGGCACTAGGCTAGTAGGGTCAAACATCACGACGAAGAGGTGGTTACGCTGTCTGAATCAAGCGAAAACTCGCAGGCAGAAGGAGAATTCGGCGCCAACGAATGGCTAGTCGAAGAGATGTACGAGAAGTACAAGCAAAATCCAGAATCCGTTGATAAGGCATGGTGGCCAATCCTCGAGCGCATGCACCACGGTCTTCCAGGTGGTGATGTGGCAGCCCCAGCGGCTCCAGCAACTCCAGCTGAACCCGTGGCAGCTCCGGCCCCAGTTTCCGCTCCAGTAGTGGCCAAAACCACCCGAATCGAAGCCAAGGAAGCGCCAATTCCTGCTCAGGCGCCGGTAACCGCAAGCGTGAATGTCGTTGATGAGAACGCCGAAACCGCAGAGCCAGTAGTCACCGCGCTAAAGGGCATGAGCAAGGCAATTGCTGCGAACATGGACGCATCGCTGACTATTCCAACCGCCACCTCGGTTCGAACTGTCCCAGCGAAGCTTTTGATCGACAACCGTATCGTCATCAACTCGCACCTAAACCGCACCCGCGGCGGCAAGATTTCGTTCACCCACATCCTCGCCTGGGCAATCATCAAGACTCTCAAAGAGTTCCCAAGCCAGAACGTTTACTACGACATCATCGACGACAAGCCTTCGGTGGTTGTGCCTCCGCACATCAACCTCGGTATCGCGATTGACCTTCCGAAGGAAGATGGCACCCGCGCACTGGTAGTTCCAAACATCAAGCGCGCCGAGAAGATGAACTTCGCCGAATTCGTAGCCGCCTACGAAGGCGTTGTGAAGAAGGCTCGGGACAACAAACTTGAAGCCTCCGACTACGCTGGCACCACCGTATCGCTAACCAACCCTGGCGGTATCGGTACCGTTCACTCGGTTCCTCGCCTAACCAAGGGCCAGGGTTGCATTGTTGGCGCCGGAGCGCTCGACTACCCTGCCGAGTTCCAGGGCATGAGCGAAGAGCACCTCACCAAGGTTGGCGTGAGCAAGGTCATCAACCTCACCTCAACCTACGACCACCGCGTTATTCAGGGTGCTGGCTCGGGTGAGTTCCTGAAGAAGATCCACGAGCTACTTCTCGGCGCTCGCGGTTTCTACGACGAAATCTTCGCCGACCTTCGCATTCCTTACGAGCCAGTTCGCTGGGTAGTCGACTTCAACACCGACGACTCGGACGACCGCAGCAAGGCCACTCGCATTCAGGAACTGATCAACGCCTACCGCGTTCGCGGACACCTGATGGCCGACATCGACCCGCTGGAATACCGCCAGCGCTCGCACCCAGACCTCGACATCCTGAACCACGGCCTAAGCCTTTGGGATCTCGACCGCACCTTCAAGACCGGCGGTTTCGGCGGTAAGTCGAAGGCTCAGTTCCGCGACATCTACAAGATCTTGCGAGACTCGTACTGCCGCACCGTTGGCGTGGAGTACATGCACATCCAGAACCCAGCCGAGCGCAAGTGGTTCCAAGACAAGCTAGAACACCCATACGCAAAGCCAGACAAGGCTGTTCAGACTCGCATTCTGGAGAAGCTAAACGAAGCCGAAGCCTTCGAAACCTTCCTCCAGACCAAGTTCGTTGGCCAGAAGCGCTTCTCGCTTGAAGGTGGAGAGTCGGTAATTCCAGCTCTCGATGCAATCCTTCGGTCGGCAGCAACCGCCGGCCTCAAGGAAGTTGCCATCGGTATGGCTCACCGCGGTCGCCTCAACGTTCTAACCAACGTTGCCGGCAAGGCTTACGGTCAGGTCTTCAAGGAGTTCGAAGGCAACACCGACACCTCAACCGTTCAGGGTTCCGGCGACGTGAAGTACCACCTCGGTACCGAGAGCGTCTTCACCGGCCCAGACGGCTCGCAGATCAAGGTTTCGCTGGCCGCTAACCCTTCGCACCTAGAAGCAGTAAACCCAGTTCTCGAGGGTATCGTTCGCGCCAAGGTTGACTCGGTCAACGGCTCGGCCGAGGGCTACTACCCTTACCTGCCAATCGTGATCCACGGTGACGCCGCATTCGCCGGCCAGGGTGTCGTACCTGAAGTTCTCAACATGTCGCAGCTTCGCGGTTACAAGGTTGGTGGAACCATCAACATCGTGATCAACAACCAGGTTGGTTTCACCACTCCTCCGAGCGAATCTCGCTCGATGGTTTACGCAACCGACATCGCCAAGGGCATCCAGGCGCCGATTTTCCACGTAAACGGCGACGACCCTGAAGCCGTGGTTCGCGTTGCCGAACTCGCCTTTGAATTCCGCGAGGCGTTCAACAAGGACGTCGTAATCGACATGGTTTGCTACCGTCGTCGCGGTCACAACGAAGGCGATGACCCTTCGATGACCCAGCCACTGATGTACAACCTGATCGAAGCCAAGCGCTCGGTTCGCACCCTCTACCTAGAGTCTCTAGTTGGTCGTGGCGACATCACCACCGAAGAGTTCGAGGCAGCCAACACCGGCTTCCAGACCAAGCTTGAGAACACCTTCGCAGAGGTTCACGAAGCAATGAGCAAACCGGTTGAACTGGTTCCTCGCCCGGTTGGCATTGGTACCACCGCCAGCGAGAAGTCGACCGTTTCTCACGAAACCGCGATCTCGAAGGAAGTTATCGAACTCATCGGTGACGCCCACCTCAACCAACCAGAAGGCTTCAGCGTTCACCCGAAGCTTCAGCAGCTTCTCACCAAGCGTCACGAGATGAGCCGCCAGGGCGGAATCGACTGGGGCTTCGGAGAGCTGTTGGCATTCGGTTCGCTGCTACTTGAAGGCAAGCCAGTTCGTATGGCCGGCCAGGACAGCCGTCGCGGAACCTTCGTTCAGCGTCACGCAGTCTTCCACGACCGCGTCAACGGCCAGGAGTGGATGCCACTACGTAACCTCGGTGCCGGTCAGGCGAAGTTCTACATCTACGACTCGCTACTCAGCGAGTACGCGGCTATGGGCTTCGAATACGGTTACTCGGTTGAAGCCAAGGAATCGCTGGTCCTTTGGGAAGCTCAGTTCGGTGACTTCGCAAACGGTGCTCAGACCATCATCGACGAATTCATTTCGTCGGCCGAGCAGAAGTGGGGCCAGTACTCTGGCGTAGTTCTGCTACTTCCACACGGTTACGAAGGTCAGGGTCCGGACCACTCGTCGGCACGCATTGAGCGTTACCTACAGCTCTGTGCTCAGAACAACATGACCGTGGCTCAGCCATCCACCCCGGCATCGCACTTCCACCTGCTGCGTCGCCAGGCCTACAGCAACCCACGTCGTCCGCTTGTAATCTTCTCCCCTAAGTCGATGCTTCGCCTCAAGGCAGCGTCGAGTTCGGTCGAAGACTTCACCAGCGGTTCGTTCCGCCCTGTTATCGGCGACGAGCGCGGCTTAGATGCGTCACAGGTCAAGCGCGTTATCTTCTGCTCGGGCAAGGTCTATTGGGATCTTTTGGCCGAGGCCGAAAAGCGCGGCGACCGCACCACTGCAATCGTTCGCGTTGAGCAGCTATACCCAACTCCGGTTGATGAGATCAAGGCAGCATATGCCCAGTATCCAAATGCCGAACTGGTTTGGGTTCAGGACGAACCAGCCAACCAGGGACCTTGGACCTACATCGGTCTATTCCTCCCGAAGTACATGGATGGTCAGGTTGCCAAGCTTGTCTCTCGCCCAGCGAGCGCAAGCCCAGCTACCGGTTCCAGCAAGGCTCACGCCGCCGAGCAGGCTGACCTAATTCAGCGCGCCTTCGACGCCTAAGGATCACCTTGCAAGAGCTGTGGTCTTCGCTTCGCGTAATCGTTTTGGGAGACCAACTCGTTACCGCGAGCGGCGACCCAAAGGGCATGGGTTGGGTTGGACGAGTTCAAGCTAGAACACCGCAGACGGACCCAACCATCGAAGTCTTCACTCTGGCAAACCCGGATGACACCTCACTGAGCCTTTCGAAGCGCTGGCAGAGTGAACTTCAACCGAGGCTGAATACCCTTGGACGCACTCAGGTCGCAATCGCACTTGGACACCACGACATTCGTGCTGGGCTATCTACTTCACGAAGCCGACTGAATCTCGCAACGGTCTTGGACGACGCCATCAAGAACGGATACGAACCATTCGTGATCGGCCCAACCCCACACAAGGAAGCCGCACTCAACAACGAAATTGAGCAGCTCTCCTGGGGCTTCGAAGATGTCTGCGCCAGAAGAAACGTGCCATTCGTTGATTGCTTCCACCCACTTCTCGGCCACGAAGGTTGGAACAACGAAATCCAGAACTCCCCCTCTGGTCTGCCAGGACAAATCGGCTACGGTCTAATCGCTTGGTTGGTGCTCAACCGCGGTTGGATCGCCTGGCTAGGCATCGAAGAAACCGAGTAAATTAAGGGAATTTCCCTGTGAATTATTGGTTGAATATGCGCATGGAGCAAACTTTTTTCACCCTTTCTGATGGCCGCAAGCTTGAACTCTTGGTTGCTGGTCAGCCTCAGTCAAAAGCAGTTGTTTTCCACCACGGAACCCCGGGTGGAACGACCACTTGGGAGGCCTGGCTCGCCGAGATCGAGAAGCGTGGCGGATTCGCCTTCTCCTACTCACGCCCTGGCTACGGTGCCAGCGATCGTCACGAGGGTCGCAGCGTAATCGACAATGCTGCCGACATTAAAGAAGTCCTGCGCCACTTCGGCGTTGAGCAGATTGTTTCGATTGGTTGGTCAGGCGGAGGCCCACACTGCCTTGCCGACACAACCTTGGCTCAGTCTGTTGCAGCCATCAGCATCGCCGGCGTTGGACCATTTGGTGCCAGCGACCTCAACTTCCTCGAGGGTATGGGTGAAGAGAACCACGACGAGTTTGGTGAAGCGGTAAAGGGCCCAGCAGCAATCGAGGATTGGATGCAGCGAAACTCGGCTGGTTTGGCCCAGGTCACCGCCGACGAGATTATCGAGGCATTCGGCGGTCTAATCGGCGACGCCGACAAGAAGGCACTGAACGATGGTG
>JBDKLA010000037.1:0-6632 GCA_039795835.1 Actinomycetota bacterium
TTTCGGCGAGTAGATCGGCACGCCAGGCGTGATCGTTCATGTCGCGAATCAGGGCGTACTCAATCGAGACTCGGCGACCGGTCTTGTCGAAGTATTCCTTCGCGGCGTCCAAGGCTTCATCAACCTTCCACTTCGAGTTGACTGGAATCAGTTCGTCTCGAAGCTTGTCGTCTGGGGCGTGAAGACTGAGTGCGAAAGTGACCGGAATGTTCTCTTCGGAAAGTTTCTTAATCGCTGGAACCAGACCGACCGTGGACACTGTGATGCTACGGGCAGACATACCGAGACCTTGAGGCTGTTCGGCAACCATGGTTCGAATCGCGCTCATTACGCGGTTGTAGTTGGCGAGCGGTTCGCCCATGCCCATGAACACGATGTTGCCAACGCGCTCTTCGCCGTTACCGGTCTTCTTACCACCGAGTTCACCGGCGGCAATTACCTTGTTGGCCGCAACAATTTGGGCCACGATTTCGGCAGACGACATGTTTCTGGTGAGACCGGCCTGACCGGTGGCACAGAACGGGCAGTTCATGCCACAGCCGGCTTGGCTCGAGACACAGAGGGTGATGCGGTTCGGGTAGCGCATGAGCACCGACTCAACGAGGGCGCCGTCGTAAAGCTTCCAAAGGAACTTGATGGTGTCGCCCTTGTCGGTTTTGAGACGCTTGACCTCGGTGAGAAGTGGCGGGAACAGCGCCGTCACGAGTTCCTCGCGACCCTCCTTCGGAAGGTCGGTCATGTCTTCGGCCTGGTCGGTGTAGTGAACGAAGTAGTGGGTGGAGAGCTGCTTGGCGCGGAAAGCTGGGAGACCCAGTTCCTTCACCTTTTCGATACGCTCTTCAACGCTTAGATCTGCAAAGTGCACGGGCGGCTGGCCACGTTTCTTCTGCTCAAACTGAAGAAGCGGGCGACCGTCGGCATCGAGTTTCTGAGACCAGCCCTCGGTGCGAGGTCTGACCTGACGTACTTCGCTCAAGAATCCTCAGTTCGCTATAGATATAAAGGTTGCCTAACAAAAGTAGCACTTAGGCTGGTAGTTAGGTTTAGTCGATAGAACTGGAAAATCAATGCGCATCTGTACTATTTGTGTTCGCGGTGGCTCCAAAGGCGTCCCTGGAAAGAACTGGCGAATCATCAATGGCCTACCCCTGTTTGCCCACTCGATTCGATCGGCTCGTGCAACCGGCCTCTTCGATCGCGTTGTTGTGAGCTCGGATGCGCCTGAAGTTTTGAACACCGCCGTTGAGTATGGCGCCGACTGGGTGGTCGTTCGTCCGGCCGAGATGGCAAACGACACCGCCGGCAAGGTTCCCGCAATCGCCCACGCCGTTCGTTCGGCAGAAGAGCACTTCGGTGAGACCTACGACATCTGCGTTGACCTTGATGCCACTTCGCCGCTGCGAATCCCCGAGGACATCATTGGCGCGGTTGAGTTGCTTGAGAGCACCGACGCCAAGTCGGTAATAACCGGTGCCGAGGCTCACCGCTCGCCATACTTCAACCTGGTTGAAGAGGATGCCAACGGATTTGTTGCGGTTTCCAAGAAGCTGCCCGCCGAGGTACTTCGCCGCCAAGACGCACCGCGATCGTTTGACATGAACGGCTCGGTCTACGTGTGGCGACGCGAAGCTTTGGTTGAGGGTCTAAACGTGTTCCACGACAACACGCGCCTCTACGAGATGCCACCGTCGCGCTCGCTCGACATTGACCACGAACTAGATTTCAAAATCGTCGAATTCCTTATGAAAGAAGCAGAAAGCAAGGGTAACTAATGGCCGGTTCAAGCATCCTCGTCTACGCAGAACGCGTTGGTGGAAACCTCGGTGAAATCGAGAAGCTACTAAAGGGTCCGCTAAAGGATTTCGAAGGCATTCACGTGCTGCCGTTCTTCCACCCGTATGACGGCGACGACGCGGGCTTCGACCCAATCGACCACAAGATCGTTGACCCACGCCTAGGCGACTGGTCGGACTTCAAACGAATCTCCGAGACCCACGAACTAACCGCCGACCTGATTGTGAACCACTCCTCCTACCTTTCTCCAGAGTTCCTCGACTGGCAGCAGAAGGGTGAGAAGTCTGAGTACAACGGGCTGTTCCTAACCTTCGACGTGGTGTTCCCGAACGGTGGCACCGAGGACGGCATCACCTCGTTCTATCGCCCACGCCCAGGCTTGCCATTCACCGCCTACGAGGTCGACGGTCGTCGTCGTTTGGTTTGGACCACCTTCATGCCGTCGCAGGTTGACATCGACATCAAGCACCCGGCCGGTCAGAAGTACCTTCGTTCGGTGCTCGACGCCCTGGCTTCCGGTGGTGTCAAGGTCGTTCGCCTGGACGCCGTGGGTTACGCGGTGAAGACTCCTGGAACCGACTCGTTCATGACCGAAGAGACCCTGAAGTTCGTTGAGGAAATCACCGAACTCATTCACTCCTACGGAATGCGCGTGCTGGTTGAGGTTCACGCCCACTACACCCAGCAGCAGGCGATTGCGCCGCTGGTTGACCTGATCTACGACTTCCAGACCGCTCCGCTTCTTCTCCACTCGTTCTTCACCGGAACCGTGGACAAGTTGGACCTCTGGTTCCAGCAGCGACCAACCAACTGCCTCAACGTGCTGGACACCCACGACGGCTACGGCGTAATCGACGCCGGACCGATCAACGGCAAGCCTGGTTTGATTACTCAGGACGACATGGCGTTCATTTTCGAGAAGGCCGCAGAGAACACCGATGGCCACTCGAACATCGCCAGCGTTGTTCCACAGTGGTTCACCCTGCCTCACCAGATCAACGCCACCCTGCCAAACATCCTCGCGAACGACACCGCGTACTTCATTAGCCGTGCGGTTCAGTTCTTCCTACCTGGCGAGCCACAGGTTTACTACGTTGGTCTTTTCAACGGCATGGACGACCAGGAGCTCTTCGCAAAGAGTGGTCAGGGTCGCGATACCAACCGTCACAACTACACCCCTGCCGAGATCGAAGCCGCGCTTCAGCAGCCGGTGGTTCAGGGAATCATCGCTCTTGCCCGCCTTCGCAAGCACAACGCCTACAACGGTAAGTTTGCTTGGGCTATTAATGGCCACGACCGGTTGACCATGGGCTGGGACAACGGTGCCGACCAGATCAGCCTGCAGTTCGTGACCAAGGTTGGTGCGCCTTCCTTCGTGATCGAGGTTGTTACCAACGGTCAGGCTCAGCAGTTCACCAGCATTGAGGAATTTGCTACCTATGCGTAACCGCTTCGTACTGCTGGATGGCATGCGAGGCTTCGCGGCGCTAATGGTGCTGTCGTTCCACGCGGTGGTCGTGACCGATTTCATGCAAATCGACAGCTTCTACCTGTTCGTGGACTTCTTCTTCGTGCTCTCCGGTTTCGTGCTTCTGCCATCAATGCCTCAGAACTTCAAGAAGTTCTACCGCACGGCTCCGAAGTTCATCCTGAACCGTATCTTG
Source organism: Actinomycetota bacterium (assembly GCA_039795835.1). Classification (GTDB taxonomy): domain Bacteria; phylum Actinomycetota; class Actinomycetes; order Actinomycetales; family Microbacteriaceae; genus Rhodoluna. The sequence goes on from JBDKLA010000037.1 coordinate 3,459, forward strand.
CGCTTCTGGCCGATGGTTGCCGCGGTAACCGCGTTTGCTTGGGTCATTTACCAGATTCAGCAGTCCGACCCGAACTCGTGGCCAGATGAGAACTACACGAACTCGAACTTCAGGGCGTCGTTCTTCCTGCTCCAAATCATCATTCCGAGTGCCATCGGAATCAACTGGGCACTCTGGTCGCTCTCGGCTGAGTGGTTCAGCAACCTGGCCTACACCCCGCTCACCGCAATCAAGTGGAACATCGGAATAATTGCGGCCATCATCTTCGGTTACGTTGCCCTCTGGTACGGCCTCAACAACGACCAGCAGTTCATCGGTGACTCGTGGAGCTTCGGTTCCGGACCAATCGCCCACTGGGAAGCTTTCGGCCGCGTGATGGCCGAGTTCGGCTTTGGTCTGCTCGCACGCAAGTACCTGCACAAACTTGAGAAGATCCAGAACATCTGGATGCTTCTAGTTTCACTAGTGATCGCCGGCGTTCTGTTCTGGTCGCACAGCTACTTCCAGGGCGACATCGTTTACTGGACCACCTACTTCGCTGGGCCAGTCTTTGCCCTCGTGGTTATCCAGGCTGCCGCCATCAACCCAGACCCTGAACGCTGGTTGGGGGCTTCGCTCTCATGGTTGGGAAAGATGTCATTCGGTATCTACGCGTACCACGTGGTGATTCTAATTACCTACGACAAGATCGTTTCGTGGCCAGACATGCCTCAGGATCCTGGAAGCAAGGTTTGGCGTACATTCCTGCTCACCAAGATCATCGTTTGCTCGGTAATAGCAATAGTGCTCGCTTACCAAACCAACCGACTGATCGAGGGACCAATTCAGCGGCTCGGTAAACGAGCACTAGCGCGTCTCTAAATTACTTCGACGAACCCATCGTCACACCGCGCATTAGGCTGCGCTGGAAGATAACGAAGAACAGGATCGAAGGAAGCGCACCCAGTAGAGCTGCGGCTGCACGAGCGGTTGGCTCGGTGGTCCACTGGCCTACGGTTAGGGCGATACCGAGCGAAACCGTCTGGTTGTCGTTCGATGGAAGAAGTACCAGAGGAATCAGGAACTCGTTCCAGTTGTAGATGAACACCATAACGGTGATAACCATCAGGGTTGGGCGAAGGATTGGAAGCACAACGTCAACCATCATTCTCCATGCGTTGGCGCCGTCGATTTTGGCAGCTTCTAGAACCTCACCCGGGAACTCGTTCAGAACCGAGCTGATTAGGTAGGTCGAGAAGGCAACACCGGTTACACCGAAGATGATCACGATCGACAATAGGTTGTCGTAGAGGTCAAGCTTCTTGGCAGCGTTGTAAAGCGGGTAAATCAGAGCTTCCTGAGGAATGGTGAAGGCAACCATGAACACGCCCAGAATCCAGGTGCGGCCCTTGATCTTTCCGATACCGATTGCGTAAGCGGTTAGGAAGCCTAGGACAACAGTGATGGCTGCGCCGAGCAACGAAGTCCAAGTGGAGTTCCAGAACTTCAATGGGAAGTTCGAGTCATTCCAGAACTTCACAATGTGCTCGAAGGTTGGGTGAGCTGGCCAGGCCAGAGGACCCTGCTGGATGAAGTCGTCTGGGGTCTTCAGTGCGTTTGCCAATGCCATCCAGAATGGGAACAGCCAGCCGATGACCGCTACCAGCATGAATGCGAAGGTAACCCATGAAACAAACGAACGAGGCTTTAGAGCGCTGGTTTTGATCTTCTTTGGTGCTTTTTCAGCTGTTGCAGTGCTCATCGCTGGTTCTCCTTAGCCTGCTGCTTGTTCTGAATGTTGAGGATCACAATGGCCAATACGGTCAGGATCAACGAAAGAACAGTTGCCACCGCAGCACCGTAACCAACCTTGTGGGTGGTGAAGAAGTGGAAGTACGAGAAGTAGGCAGGTACCTGGGTTGAGGTACCAGGACCACCCGAGGTCATTACGTAGACCGGCGCGAATACCTTCAGCGCGGCCACCATGGTGGTTAGAAGTACAACACCGATTTCTGGGCCAAGCTGAGCCAGGATGATGATGCGGAAACGCTGGAACCAAGTTGCTCCATCGAGCTGTGCAGCCTCGGTTAGCGATGGGTCAAGGCGGGATAGACCCGACATGAAGATAACGATTGTGTATCCGATCTGGATCCAGATCATGATGACCGATAGCGACCAAATCGCTAGGTTTTCGTCACCGAGCCAGTTAGGAGTTACTTCCTTTGGAACGCCGAGGCCGTAGGTGAGGAAGTTGTTGATCACACCGGAGACTGGGTTCAGTAGCCATACCCAGATAACACCGGTAATGGTCATTGGGATCACCTGAGGCATGTAGAAACCGGCACGCATGAATGCGGCGGCACCGTTACCGAATCGAGGTGCGATGTAGTCGAAGAGCATCGAAGCTACGAACACGCCCAGGAAGGTTGGGATGATCGACATGGCTGCGATGAACATGAATGCGTGAAGGAATGACTCCCAGAACACGGCATCGACAAAAAGGTTTTCGTAGTTCTTGGTGCCGATCCAACGTGGCGAACCGAGACCGTTCCACTTGGTGAAACTGATGTAGATGTTGAAGAAGAAAGATCCAACGATAACTACGGTGAAAGCGAGTAGGCCTGGAATCAGATACGCGTAGTACTGGCCTTTGCCTTTTTCGAGGGAAGATTTGCGAGCCTTGAGCGGCTTGTTTTTTACGTCTTTAGAGACGGTGGCAGCTGACATATTTCTGTCTTTCTGACCTAGGGGTGAACGGTAACTCTAGATTAGACGAAAAGCCGGTGCGGTGGGAAAACCGCCCGCACCGGCCTTTCAATCAACTAACTACTACTGCTGTAGGTCAGCCTTGCCCTTGTCGTAGAAGTCCTTGATGGTCTTCACGTAAGCAGCGGCGTCACCGTCAGCAACTAGCTTGGTACCAGCGGCTAGCTGTACGTCGAAGTAGCCAGGTACTGGCCAGTCTGGGTACATTGCTAGGCCGTCAGCCTTAACGATCTGGTCAAAGACCGAGTAGCTCTTCTGGGTAACAGGGTTGGTTAGAGCAGCCTGGTCAGCAAGAAGTGGTAGACCACCCTCGTTACCTAGCATGTTCTGGTACTTGGTCGAAAGCACTAGGTCGATGAACTCGGCAGCTAGGTCCTTGTTCTTCGACTTGCTTGGGATTACAAGTAGGTTACCGGCAGATCCAACCGA
>JBDKLA010000038.1:0-7675 GCA_039795835.1 Actinomycetota bacterium
GGTTCGACACCAAGAGCCTCAAGCCGTTCAGTGTGAAGCTAACCAAGTTCCAGGCCACATTCGACCTGCGCAACAAAACCAACATCGGAACCCCGCTCGACTTTGAGGCGTTCGTTTCCACTAAGGTGACCCCCGACGCCAAGCCGGTCGCCAGCAAGATTCGCGTGAACTACCCACTCGAGGCTCCCGGTGCCAACATCTACCTAACCGGTAACGGCTACGCACCGGTTCTTACCTTCCGCGACAAGGATGGTCAGATCTCGTTCTCGGGTGCGGTCATCTACCTTCCGCAAGACCCCAACTACACCTCGCTCGGTGTCATCAAGCTTCCAGACGCCAAGCCAAAGCAGTTCGGTGTGCTCTCCTTCTTCTACCCAACCAGGGCTACCTTGAAGACCGGCGCATTCACCTCGGCCTATCCAGCTCCGGTTGACCCGTTGGTTTCCATGAACGTCTACGTTGGCGACCTCGGCCTCGACAACGGTGTTCCATCGAACGTCTTCTCGCTAGCCGTGCACGGTTTGAAGCAGGTTGCCGGAGGTAAGTCGGGAACCAAGGCAATCGCTCTCGAGCTTGGCCAAACCAAAGAACTGCCCGGAGACCTGGGCACGGTTACCTGGGACGGCCTGAAGCGCTACGCCTCACTAGACATCGACTACAACCCGATGCAGATCTGGGTCTTCCTGTTCACCGTGCTCGGCTTCCTCGGTTTGATCACCTCGCTGTTGACCCCGCGTCGACGCATTTTTGCTCGCAAAACCGAGACCGGTTACGAACTTGCCGCGATGGCCAAGCAGGACGACCCCAAGCTCGACGAAATTCTGGAAGAATTGTCTTTGGGGCTGAAGGTTAGGAAGAAGTGAAACACGTACTCCTGAATCCAATTCTGGATCACTACGCAACCTACTTTATTTTTGCTGCCATGGCGGTTTACACAATCGCCTTCCTGGTCTTCGTCTGGCAACTTTCCCGCCAGTCGTCCACGTCCAAGAAAATGAAAGCAACCGCCGCGCCGCTGGAACGCGCCGGGTTTGCCTTCATGATTCTCGCCGCCGGACTTCACGGCGCCGGCGTGGTCATGCGCGGCATCGCCGCCTCTCGTGTGCCTTGGGCCAACATGTACGAGTTCTCGATCAGCGGTTCGTTCATGATCGTGCTGATCTTCCTCTGCGCCTGGTTCGTGAAGGAGATCCGAGTAATCGCGGTTTTGGTTACCGCGTTCGCACTTCTAGTTCTCGGTGCCGCAACCACTCTCTTCTATGTTGAGGTGAAGACCCTGATGCCAGCGCTTCAGAGCTACTGGCTGGTCATTCACGTGACCGTGGCTGTGTTGGCAACCGCATTCTTCAACATCGCCGCTGCGCTCGCGGTCGCCTACCTTCTGAAAACCTGGGGCTGGCTTTCGAAGTCGAAGCTACCCGTAGCCAAGTTGGTCAAGCGCGTGCTTTCGGTATTCCCTGAAAGCAAGAAGCTCGAGAGCCTTTCCTACCGTTTCAATGTGGTTGGTTTCATCCTCTGGACCTTCACCCTAGTTGCCGGAGCGATCTGGGCCGAGCGTGCCTGGCACCGCTTCTGGGGCTGGGACACCAAAGAGGTCTGGACCTTCATCATCTGGACCATCTACGCCGGCTACCTACACGCCACCGCAACTCGAGGCTGGAACGGCGCCCGCGCCGCCTGGCTATCGCTGGTCGGCTTTGCCGCGATTCTCTTCAACTTCACGATTGTGAACCTCTTCTTCAAGGGGCTCCACGTTTACTCGGGTCTCAAGTAAAGCAGCGCTTTAGGCGCTCGAGCCACCACTCGGTGCGCTCTTCGCTGGCCAAGACCTCATTGTTGAACACGTCGGCACGCTCAAAGAAAAACAGGGTTCCAAGACCGTGTGCGGTGTTGCCACCGAGGGCCGAGGCGAACGCGAGCCCGGCGTGAATCCCGATGGGGGTTTCCAGCGCACTGCTCACTGTAACCGGCAGGCCGCATTCGTCGGCGATGGCCAGAGCACGGGTTACCCCGCCGAGCGGCTGAGCTTTCAAAACTAGGACGTCGGCGGCGCCGGCATAAACCACCGCCATCGGGTCTTCGACCTTGCGAACCGATTCGTCGGCGGCGATGCGAGTTTCGCCGTGAAGCTTGGCTCGGAGTTCGGCCAACTCGCCAATGGTTGCGCAGGGCTGTTCAAAGTAGTCGAGCTCGCCGGCTTCCTCAGCTACGTAAAGTGCCTGCTCAACCGAGTAGCCGCCGTTGGCGTCCAAGCGAAGTTTGGCTTCGGGTTTCAGAATTCGAACCGTGGTGATGCGGTCGAGATCTTGCTCGATGCTCTGACCCTTTTCGGCAACCTTGATCTTGATGGTGTCGAGGCCTGGGAACATCGCCAGCACCTGGGCAACCTGCTCGCCGTTTACCGCGGGAAGCGTGGCGTTGAGTTTTACCTCGCCAACCTCACGCTTCGGACCGAACCCCTGATCGATGGCGGCCTGCAGCCAGATGCGCGCTTCATCGTCGTCGTATTCCAAGAACGGTGACCATTCGGCCCAACCGTTTTCACCCTCGAACAGCAGAGCTTCACGGTGCTTTAGGCCGCGGAACTTGGTGCGCATCGGCAGGCTGACCACTCGCGCTGAGGCGAGCAAATCAGACAGGGTCGGGGTCACGGTCACATTGTTAGTCTAGAAGAATGGCAAATCAGGTTTCCGAACTCTTCGACGCGAGCGCTTGGCGCGAGGTCGAAGGCTTCAGCGAGCTCACCGACATCACCTACCACCGCCACGTGTCGCTCGGCACGGTTCGGGTTGCGTTCAATCGTCCTGAGGTTCGAAACGCTTTCCGCCCACAGACTGTGGACGAACTGAACCGAGTGCTACTTCACGCTGCTGAGGACTCGACCGTTGGTGTTGTGCTACTCACCGGCAACGGTCCTTCACCGAAGGACGGCGGCTGGGCATTTTCTTCCGGTGGCGACCAGCGCGTTCGTGGCAAAGACGGCTACGAATACCAAGACGGCAAGGCTTCGAGCGGCCGCCTACACATTCTTGAAGTTCAGCGACTGATTCGTTTTATGCCGAAGGTGGTCATTGCACTGGTGCCTGGTTGGGCTGCCGGTGGCGGTCACTCGCTCAACGTCATCGCCGACCTCAGCATCGCTTCGCGCGAGCACGCCAGGTTCAAGCAGACCGATGCCACGGTTGGTTCGTTCGACGCCGGCTACGGCAGTGCCTATCTCGCTCGCCAGGTTGGCCAGAAGTTCGCTCGCGAAATCTTCTTCCTCGCCGATGAGTACAACGCCCAGCGCGCCTACGAAATGGGTGTCATCAACGCCGTGGTCGATCACGCCGAACTCGAAAAGACCGGTATTGCCTGGGCCGAGCGAATTCTCGCCCAGAGCCCGCAGTCGATTCGCATGCTGAAGTACGCGTTCAACGCCGTGGACGACGGGCTGGTTGGTCAGCAGATTTTTGCCGGCGAAGCAACCCGCCTGGCCTATGGAACCGACGAAGCCGCGGAAGGTCGCGACTCGTTCTTGGAGCGCCGCAAGCCAGACTGGTCGGCCTTCCCCTGGCACTTCTAAAAAATGGAACCGCTGAAGCTCGACTACACCGTTGATCCGGTTTCAGCCCTACTCGCTCTCGGCGATGTGCTCGATGGTAAGCGAAACCTCGTGGTCGAATCTTCCGGTTCCACGGGAACCCCGAAGCAGATTGAGCTCTCCGGCGAAAGGCTAAAGCGCAACGCGATTGCCAGCGCCACTCGTCTCGGTGGTCACGGCCAGTGGTTGTTGGCGCTACCTATTAGTTACGTTGCCGGTGCCATGGTTTTGGTTCGATCTCTGGTTGCCGATCTGCAACCGGTGGTTTTGAACACCAACGTCCCGTTTACCGCGGAAGGGTTCCAGCGCACCGCCGGGTTCATGACCGCCGAACGCCGTTACACCTCGCTAGTTCCGGCACAGCTGGAGCGGCTGGTCTCGGAACTGAACAACGTACCCGGGCTACTTCAATCCCTCAAACGCTTCGACGCAATCTTGCTCGGTGGTCAGAAACCAAAAGCCAAAACCGTGGACGCTCTGCGGGAACAGGGCGTGAACATTGTGGTCACCTACGGCATGGCCGAAACCGGCGGTGGTGTGGTCTACGACGGCGTCCCACTGGACGACGTGGAAGTGTCAATTGCCGCCGATGGCCGCATCGTCGTGGATGGAATTTTGAGCAATGATCTCGGCGAAATCGTCGAAGGAAAACTGGTGGTTCGCGGTCGAGCCGACCGAGTCATTAACTCGGGTGGCCACAAGCTGTCACTTGAGGCGGTAGAAACATGGACTTCCGAGCAACGTGGAGTTGTGGATGCCGCCGCGGTGAGCGTGACCCATGAGGAATTCGGCGAAGCGTTCGTCTGTTTTTATGTGGGGGCTGGCGATATTGAGACCTCCAGAGCTCCGCTCGATTTGGGTATTGTTGCCAAGTCGGGTCAGTGGCGCGAACTTGAGCAACTACCAACCCTGCCAAACGGCAAACCAGACCTGCAGTTCCTAACCGTTTTAGCAAACAACTTTGGAGAAAACCTTGGTTAAGAAGCAATCAGATTTCAGTCTCTGGGTCGAAGGCGCTCGCCTGCGCACCCTGCCGCTTGCCGTGGCACCGATCATCGCCGCCTCGGGTGCGGCCATCGCCATGCAGGCCTTCGACTGGGTGAAGACCTTGCTCGCTCTCGCGGTTGCCCTGTTCCTGCAGATCGGCGTGAACTACGCGAACGATTACAGCGACGGCGTGCGCGGAACCGACAGCAACCGTGTTGGCCCGCTGCGTCTAACCGGTTCGGGAACTTTCAAGCCAGGCACTGTGAAAACGGTTGCTTTTGGCTTCCTAGGGCTTGGCGCTCTGGCCGGTTTGGTCTTGGTGCTAATCACCGGTCTCTGGTGGTTGATTGCGGTCGGCGCAGTAGCCGTCATCGCAGCTTGGTTCTACACCGGCGGCAAGCGACCTTACGGTTATGCCGGTCTCGGTGAACTGGTTGTATTTATTTTCTTTGGCTTGGTAGCCGTCATCGGAACCGACTATGTTCAGGCTCCGAAGCTGTTCGCGCTAAAGGAAACCTGGCAGCTCGTGCTTCCGGTGGCAATCGGTCTCGGGCTCTATGCTTCGGCGGTGCTCATGATCAACAACATTCGCGACATCGCAACCGATGCTCCGGTTGGTAAGAAGACCCTCGCGGTTCGAGTTGGCAAACCAATCGCAAAGGTAATCTACCTGGTCATGATTTGGGCGCCACTGGTGCTCGGTTATTACTACTTCACGATCAACTTCTACCGCGCGTTTGTAAACCCGCTGGCTTTGGTGCTGATGCTGCTTCCGCTAACCCTCATTGTGCTCACGGCAAAGACTCCCCGCGAAAACATTTTGGCGCTGAAGCTAACCAGCTACTCAGCCCTGGCCTATGCGGTTCTGGTGGCCTGGGGCCTCGCGGTTCCGCTTTAGTCTTCGGCCTGTTCGTCCTTGGTTTTCTTTTTCGAAGTGACCGAGTCGTAGATTTTGGCGCTGCTGGCTTCGCGAAGTTTGCGAAGGAAGATCAGCGAGAACGAAAACGAAAGCATCGTTGCGAAAATCACTGCAACGAGCGGTGCAAAATTCAGCAAAAGAAAAATCGTGAGGATTACGGAAAAGATCCCGAGGCGAGCGAGAGTGTAGGCGAGCAGGGGATTCTTCATGATTTAAAGTCTAGGCATGCGAATAGGCTGGTGTTATGCGTTTCGTAATCCTGTCTCTCGTTGTTTGGGTCGTGCTCACGGTTTTCACCGTGGTCTTTGCCATTAGCGCCAAGCCAAACGAGGTTCGGGTCCTTCGCAAATACCTTTGGATCATTCTGATTCTGGTTCTGCCAATTCTCGGTGCTCTGCTTTACCTCACCATCGGCCGCCCAATCGCCGCACCTGAGCCAACTCAGATCGCCCCAGACGACGACCCAGAATTCCTAAGACGGCTTGCCGAGCGCCTCAAAGACGAAGGCGAAGAGAATGAATAGTTCTCCCGCGCAGGCCTTCGCAGCGCACCTGCTCGCGGCGTTCGCGGGCGCCGGTGTCGACCAAATCTTCATGGCTCCTGGAGCTAGGTCTCAGGCTCTGGCAATTGCCGCCGGGCAGCTGGCCGACGCCGACCGGGCCGATCTCTATGTGCGCCTCGACGAACGCTCGATGGCGTTCACCGCGCTAGGTACGAGTCTCGCATCCGGCAAGCCAAGCATCATCATCACCACCTCGGGAACTGCGGTGGCAAATCTTCACCCGGCCGTTCTCGAAGCTCATCACTCAGGTGTTCCGCTGATTTTGCTCACGGCAGATCGCCCTCATGAACTTCGCGATGTTGGTGCGAACCAGACCACCAAGCAGGTCGGTCTCTTCGACGACGCGGTGCGAGTTGTATTCGATTGCGAAGCACCAACCGAAGATGACGACGGCGTAGACAGCGTTGGTCAACTGGTATCCACCGCGATTACTGCGGCGCTCGGTTTAGGAGGCACTCGCCCTGGCCCGGTTCAGTTGAACCTGGCATTCCGCGAACCACTTTCCGCAGACTCACCAAATGCCGCCGACCTTGAGGTTGAGGTGCCAGGCGCAGAGGAGGTTGAGCCAGAGCTCGAGTTCGCAATTCTCGACGGCTCGGTGCCAACCGTAGTCATCGCCGGTGCCGGCGCCGACGAAGGTGCGGTTGAGCTTGCCGAGGCCTTCGGGCTACCGGTATTTGCCGAGCCATCTTCCTGTGCTCGTTTCGGCGAAAACGCAGTTCTTGCCTACCCGCTACTGCTAGCTCAAAACAAAGAGTTGGCCGAGCGCATCGGTCGCGTAATCGTCTTCGGTAAACCGACCTTGACCCGCTCGGTCATCCGCCTGTTCTTCAACGAGAACATCGAAGTGGTGGTGGTTCGCAACCGAGCCATGGGGTTGTTCGATGTTTCAAGAAGGGCGTCGATGTTCGTAGACGACGTGACCTTCGATGTCGACGTAGACGGCGAGTGGCTCGAAGCATGGCGAGTAGCAGACCAAAAGGTTCGTTTGTCGCAACCGGTTTCCGAAGTTCTTTCACGCCGTGAAATTGTTGAGCAGGTTTGGGCTGCCACCGGTGCCGGCGAAAACCTAATTCTCGGAGCATCGCGAATGATTCGCGAGGCCGAGATTTGGGCGCCGGCCAAGAACATCAACGTTTTCGCCAACCGCGGCCTTGCCGGAATCGATGGCACGGTGGCCACCGCAACCGGTGTGGCACTGGCCACTCGCGAACAAACGCGAGCCCTGATCGGCGACCTCACTCTGCTGCACGATGCTGGTTCGCTGGCAATCGATCCGCTCGATGGCCAGGTTAATCTTCAGTTGGTCGTGGTGAACGACAACGGCGGCAGTATTTTTGAAAATCTTGAGCCGGCCAAGATGCTCAGTGAGAAGAGTTTCAACCGCCTATTCAGAACCCCGCAGACCGTAAATCTGGCAACCCTCGCGGTTGCCTACGGTTGGGTTCACATTCCGGTTCACACCGAGGTTGAACTTCAGAGCGCTCTCAAGCAGACCGGCCGAGTGCTCATCGAAGTGAAGCTAAGCTAGCGCTCCGATAATCGGCTGGAACTTCAAATCGGTTTCGATTAGTTCCGATTCGCCATCAGACTCATCGACGATTCCGCAGCCCGCGTAGGCGGT
>JBDKLA010000039.1:0-9774 GCA_039795835.1 Actinomycetota bacterium
CCTGAGTAAAGATCAGCGCAACGTGCGCTCAATCTACGACGGCTATGAAAAACAGCGCGGCGCAATTCTGGTTGACTCGCAACCAATCGCCAACTCGGTTGAGTCGGCCGATGCCTTCCACTACACCCGTAAATACGCGGGCGACATGTATTCGGCGATCACCGGTTTCTACAGTTACTACCAGGGAGCCACCGGGCTCGAGTCTTCGGCAAACGACTACCTCAGCGGCAAAAACAGCGCTCAGTTCTTCGAGCAGCTGAGCTCGCTGTTCAACGGAAACCCGGTGAGCGGTGCCTCGATTGAACTCACCATCGACCCGAAGGTTCAAAAGGCTGCCTGGGACGCCCTTGGCAATAAGACCGGAGCCGTGGTAGCAATCGAGCCGAGCACCGGAAACATCTTGGCCATGGTTTCAACCCCCGGTTACAACGCCAACAAGCTTGCGGTGCACAGTGGCAGCACCGCGCAGTCGAATTACAACAATCTTCTGAACACCAAAAACGATCCACTGATCAACAAAGCGATTGGCGGAAGCCTTTACACACCGGGTTCGGTGTTCAAGCTGGTGGTGGCCGCGGCTGCTCTAGAGAGCGGACAGTACACGGTTAGCTCGGAGCTTCCAAACCCGAGCACCTACACGCTTCCAAACACCTCGACCAAGATTCGTAACGCCGGCGGCAGCAACTGCGGCGGAACCAAGACGGTTACCCTGCTTCACGCGCTGCAGTTCTCGTGCAACATTCCGTTTGCTGAGCTCGGCGTTACGCTCGGCCAAGACAAGATCCGCAACATGGCCAACGCTTTTGGTTTTGGAAAGAGCATCCGCATTCCAACCGTGGCCACCGCCAGCGTTTACCCAGAAAACATGGACGACGCCCAGACCGCGCTTTCGGCATTCGGCCAGTTCGATGTGCGAGTGACCCCGCTGCAGATTGCCATGATCACCGCTGCCATCGCCAACGGCGGAAAAGAGATGAACCCTCAGTTGATTGAGAACGTGCAGTCGTCGAACCTCGCGCTGCTCAGCCAGACTCAGCCGAGCGAGTTCGCAACTCCGATCAGCAAGGCCACCGCAGACGGCTTGAAGCAGATGATGATTGCCGCCGTCAAAAACGGTGTGAGCACCAACGGTCAGGTACCCGGAACCGTGGTTGCCGGTAAGACCGGTACCGCGCAAAACGGTGGAAACAACCCATACACTCTCTGGTTCACCGGTTTCGCTCCGGCCGACAATCCAAAGGTTGCGGTCGTCGTCATGGTTGCCAACGGTGGCGGACTTGGTCAGGGTGGTAGCGGAAACCTAGTGGCAGCGCCAATTGCCCGCAAGGTAATCAAGGCGGTGTTGAACCGATGAACCCTGAAGAAGGACAGCTCTACGGTGGACGCTACCGACTGATTAGCCGCATCGCCATCGGTGGCATGGGTGAGGTTTGGAAGGCTCACGACCCGATCATCCTGCGTGATGTTGCGATCAAGATTTTGAAGCCGGAATACATGGGAGACCCTGGCTTCCTAGAGCGCTTCCGCACCGAGGCGAAGCACGCGGCTCGCGTGAATCACGAGGGTATCGCAAACGTCTACGACTACGGAGAAGACGCCGGTAGCGCCTTCCTAGTAATGGAACTTGTGCCAGGCGACTCACTTGCCAAGATTCTGGAGAAGCGCAAGGTTCTGCCCGAGATGGAAGTGCTCGACATCGTGGCTCAAACCGCTCGAGCTCTCTACGCTGCTCACCAGGAGGGCTTGGTTCACCGAGACGTAAAGCCTGGAAACCTACTGATCACACCTGAGGGACAGGTAAAGATCACCGACTTCGGTATTGCCCGAGTCGCCGACCAGGTTTCGCTCACCGCGACCGGTCAGGTGATGGGGACCGTTCAATACCTCGCGCCGGAACAGGCCACCGGAAAGCCGGCCACGCCGTCCACGGATATTTATTCACTGGGAATTGTGGCCTACGAAGCTCTCGCCGGAAGGCGCCCATTCAACGGTGAAAACCAGATGGCAATCGCGATGTCGCAGATTCGCGATGTTCCACCGCCGCTTCCCGAAGAACTAGACCCGGCCGTCTCCGAACTGATCATGTCTTGCCTCGCCAAGAAGGCGGTAATGCGCCCGGTAACCGCGCTGGAACTAGCTCAGCGTGCTGAGAAGATCAGCGGTAAGGCACCTCGCGGACAGTTCAACACCCGTGTGATTGAAACCGTGAAGCCGGTTCCGCAAACCACTTCGATCATCGAAACCGTGGAGGTCGCCAAGGAAAAGCCAGCAGCGGTTTGGCCATGGGTTTCTGTCGTGGTGATTCTGATTCTCACCACCGCTGGGGTCATCTTCGCGATGCTCAGCCAGCCGGCTCCAACACCGACTCCTACGCCAACCGAGACGGCTACCGAAACACCAACACCGACACCAACCCCGACCGATACCCCAACCGAGACGCCGACCCCAACCAGTAATACCACCGTGTTCTCAACCGATGTGCTCGGTCAAAACGTAGACGCCGTGGAAAGCCTGCTTCAGGAAAAGGGCCTCTTGGTCACGCGCGTCAAGGGCGATGGTCTGCCAACCGGAGATACTCGCATCAACACCGTCTACGAGGCGAACCCGCTCGGCTCGATTCCGGTTGGAAGCAACATCACAATCAAGTACTACGTTGAAGATTCAACTCAAACCGCACCCACAAACTAAACCCAAAACTAGACTGACTCTAGAAGGAGCACAGGTTGTCTGAAAACAAACGCATGATTGCAGATCGCTACGAGGTTGGCGCGCTGATTGGTCGCGGCGGCATGGCCGATGTTTACGAGGGTATCGACACTCGTCTCGGTCGCAAGATTGCAATCAAGGTGCTCAAGGCAGACCTAGTGGCAGACCCTTCCTTCGAAGTGAAGTTCCGCCAGGAAGCTCAGAACTCAGCCCGCATGACCCACCCAACCATCGTTCGTGTTTACGACACCGGTGAAGAGGAAAGCATCGACGGCAACGGAAACCCACGCCGCACCCCTTACATCATCATGGAATACGTGCAGGGCTCGGTGCTCCGCGACCTGCTGCACGCTCGCAAGCTTTCGATTCCCGAGGCCATCGGCTTTGCGGAAGGCATCCTGACCGCGCTTGAGTTCTCTCACCGTGCCGGCATCATTCACCGCGACATCAAGTCCGCGAACATCATGATCACCGAAACCGGTGCGGTAAAGGTAATGGACTTCGGCATTGCCCGCGCGATGAGCGATTCATCGGCAACCCAGAGCCACACCACCGGCATCGTTGGTACCGCTCAGTACTTCTCGCCAGAGCAGGCTCGCGGTGAAACCGTGGATGCCCGAACCGACCTCTACTCAACCGGTGTTCTTCTCTACGAGATGCTCGCCGGTCGCCCACCGTTCGTCGGCGAGACCGCAGTTTCAGTGGCCTACCAGCATGTAAGCGAAGAGGTAACCCCGCCTTCGGCACACAACCCAGAGGTTTCGGCAGCGCTCGACGAGGTTGTGCTGCACTCCCTCGCCAAGGATCGCAACGACCGCTACCAGAGCGCCGAGCAGTTCCGCGAGCACCTGCTAGCTGCCGCCCTCGCCCCAACCGCGAACGAGCCAGCAGCTCCGGCTGCTTTCACCGAACTCTTGGACGGCGTGCCAGAAGAGGCCATGGAAACCGTGGCTCTTCCTGCCAGCGAACCGGACGACTTCGACGAACTTCTCGGCTCACTGGCCGAAACCAGCACGATTGAAGAGCCGGTGAAACAGGAACCGGTTGAGACCAACCCGTTCAAGACTCTCGGCGTTGAGTTCGAACCAGAAATCGTGGACACCTCGGTGAAGACCGAAGTGAGCCCATCCAACAAGCGCATGATTGGGCTGGCCTGGGGCTTCGGCTCGGCACTCGTTGTCATCGCCGTTGGCCTAGTAGTCTTCCTGCTCGCCTTCGGCAAGTTCAACGTGGTTGTCCCGGTCAACAACAACGTGACCATCACCGATGTCACCGGCCAAACCTTCGACGAAGCATCGGCGGCACTCACCAAACTTGGGTTGGAAGTTACCGAAGCCAAGGCGCCGAGCGATACCGTTGCCATCGACACCGTTATCAGCACCGACCCAGCTGCCGGTGAATCCGTTACCAAGGGCTCGACCGTGACCATTACGATTTCAACCGGCCCGGCTGAGGTTGCCGTACCGAGTCTGCTCGGCCTAACCGAAGCTCAAGCCAAGGACGCCCTCATCAAGGCCGGCCTGTTCCTAGGAACCATCACCCCTGGCACCAGCCCAACCGCTGCTTCGGGCACTGTAATCCAGAGCACCCCAGAGGTTGGCACCTACGCGGCCAGCGGCTCAACGGTTGACCTGATCATCTCGAACGGCAAGGTTGACGTTCCAGACGTAACCAGCATGAACGTGAACCAGGCGAAGAACCAGCTCAGCGGAGCAAGCGGTGGTCTAAAGGTTGTAATTTCAACTCAGGAAGCCGGCTGCACCAACAACCCACCACTTGGTTCGGTTGTTTTGAGCCAGTCGATTCCGGCGGGAACCACCAAGCAGGGAGCAACAATCACCCTGTTTGTGGCTTGTAACGCTAACTAATTAGCGGGCTGAGGCCCTTGGCCAAAGTGGCTGCGCCGGTTAGACCAATCGACTCCAGCCAGTTGCCCAGCATCTGATAGCCACCCTCGGTAAGCACGCTTTCCGGGTGGAACTGCACACCGTAAATTGGCTTCGAAACGTGGCGAACACCCATGATCACGCCACCGGCACTGGTATCGCTCTTTATGGTTTGCGCGGTTACCTCAAGATCCGCAGGCAACGTGGACGCCACGATTGCCAGTGAGTGGTAGCGGGTCGCGGTGAATGGGTGGTTTAGGCCCTCAAAAATCAGTGAATCGTTGTGCTCAACCAGAGAAGTCTTGCCGTGCATCAGTTCATCGGCCTGGCGAACGGTTGCTCCCATGGCTTCGGCGATCGCCTGGTGGCCGAGGCAAACTCCGAAAACCGGAAGCTCGTGTTCAAGGGCATACTTCACGATTGGAATCGAAAGACCAGCAGCGGCAGGAGTACCAGGGCCTGGGGACAGCAAGACCGCATCGAAACCGGTCAAAAGCTTCGGTAAATCGTCCTCGGAGACAACATCGTTACGCACAACTTCGGTGGTCGCACCAAGCTGCTGCAGATATCCGTTTAGCGTGTAAACGAAACTGTCGTAGTTGTCTAAAACAAGGATTTTGGTCATTAGAAGTTAAGCCTAACTTCTACGAATAGAATTATTTTCATGTCTGAAAAGAATGAAGCACCAATTAAGCCAAAGAAGGTTCGGGCCCCTAAGCCTGCCAAGGTGAACCGCGAAGACCTGCCAAACCCAGTTTGGTTCAAGCCGGTCATGTTCGGATTCATGCTGCTTGGCTTGATCTGGATTCTTACGTTCTACATCTCTTCGATGGTGTGGCCTCTAGGCAGCGGCTGGACCGGCAGCCTCGCATTCCTAAACCTCGGCAACGGAAACATCGCCGTTGGTTTCGGTCTGCTCATGGTCGGTTTCTTCATGACCACTCGCTGGAAGTAATTAGCGCTTAAGTTTCGCGTAGTACCAGGCGATAGCTGCACCCGCAGCCAAACCACCAAAGTGTGCCGCTACGGCGACTCCCGGGTTCAGAAAACCGAACACCACGTTCAAGCCAATTAGAACCAACATCTGCGACGAGCGATAGCCGAGTGCACGGATAATCACAAAGTACGCACCCATTAGGCCAAAGATTCCGCCGGACGCACCGACAGCAGAATCCAGTGGATTAAAGATCACAAAGGCAATCGAGCCCGCCAAAATAGATGCGAGATATAGCCAAACAAACCGCTTAGCACCTAGCCAAGACTCAATGGCCTCGCCAAAGATCCAAAGAGAATACATGTTTAGGGCGATGTGAATGAAATCTCGGTGAGCAAAACCGCTCGTAATTAGCGTCCAAGGCTCAGAGAAAACAAGCGATGGTTGAAGCGCCAAAAGGCTGGTCACGGCGTCACCGCCGGTGTACTGTGCAAGGTAAACCAAGGCGTTAATACCAATTAACGTCTTGGTTACCTTGCCAGTATTAGCCCATTGGCTCATAGGTTTTAGAGCTTCTCGATGTCTACCGAAATAAGCTCAACGTCTTCTAGCGGACGGTCGCGCATGTCGGTTGGAACAGCGGAGATCTTGTCGACCACGCGCTTGCTGGCATCGTCGGCAACTTCACCGAAGATGGTGTGCTTGCCCCATAGGTACTCAGGCTCTGAGGTGGTGATGAAGAACTGCGAACCGTTGGTTCCCGAGCCGTCGAAGCCTGGTCCGGCGTTCGCCATGGCGATCTGGTACTTGCGGTCGTAGTGAAGCTCGTCGTGTGGCTCGTCCTGGAAGGTGTAGCCTGGGCCACCGGTTCCGGTTCCGGTTGGGCAACCACCCTGGATCATAAATCCGTCGATGATGCGGTGGAAAATTAGGCCGTCGTAGAAGCGCTTGCCGGTCTTGGTGCCGTCGGCTAGGCCTACGAAGTTAGCTACGGTTACCGGAGCGTGCTTGCCGAAAAGATTGATTTTGATTGCGCCGTGGTTGGTGTGCAGGGTCGCTACGTGAGTGGTTTCAGTCATGCTTCCATTCTCGCAGACTTCGCCAAGGTTGCGAAGGTAGGCTGGAGAGATGCACATCGCTATGTTCTTGGATCAACATCCAAGGTCACTCGGGGGGATTCAGACCTCTGCGATGCTTCAGAAGAAGTATTTAGAGAAACTGGGTCATAGGGTGACTTTTGTTTCTCCTTCTTCGGGAAAACGTTTGATCGAGAAGGGGTTCTTCACCCTGCCGTCGTGGCCGCTCACCTTCAACTGGGAGTTTTCGTTCACGGCCAACCTTCGCCGTTCGCGCAAGCGTTTGGACCGCAGCCAGCGCCGCCGCCAAGACAAGTTCGACATCGTGCACATTCACGCGGACATGTGGAGCGCAATCATCGGTTTGGGTTTCGCCCAGCGCAATCACCTTCCGGTGGTCATGACCAGCCACTTCAACCTTGCCAAGGGAACCCAAGAGGTTATCGGCAAGTATCCGTCAAAGTTTTTGTTCTGGTTGCTTAGCCGCGAGTTCCTAAAGCACCTCAAGCTTCCGATTAAGCACACCACCACCGACGCGTGGAAATACATTCAGCTGATCACCAACGAAGCCGATGTGATTCTGGTTCCTTCGGCACACTTCGGTCGCGACCTCAAGGCTCACGGAATCACTTCGGAACTTCGAGTGATGCACAACGGCGTGGACGACGAACGCATCCAGTCGACGCTAGCGAGCATCAAGGACGAACCACACCACACCGATAAAAAGGTTCACCTGGTTTGGGCCGGTCGTTTTCAGCACGAAAAGCGTTTGCTCGAATTCATCGAAGCGATACATATTGCGAAGTTGGAAAACACCGTCGTGGATGTTTACGGTCGAGGTCCGCTTTGGAAGAAAGCGGTTGAGCTAATCAAGGATTACGGCCTCGAGCACCAGGTGATCCTTCACGGGCGAGCGCCCCATGCTCGAATGCTCGCTCATTTCGCTAAGGCCGATGCGCTCGTTCAAACCTCGGTTGGTTTTGAAACCCAGGGCATGACCGTTTTCGAAGCCGCTGCGGTTGGAACCCCGAGCATTCTCTGCGACAGCAATATTGCCGAGGAGTTTGAACCTGGTTCGCACTGGGTGGTGGGCGATGAAAGTGTTGAGGCGTTGGCCGAGACTCTTCAAGCTGCGGTTACCGACATACGCTCTGGGGATCGCCGCGGGGAGACTCTCATGGGTGATGAATCTCTGCTGCAGAGCGTGCTCACGAAGCGAGCCGTGGCAATTTACGAAGAACTCATTGCCACGGGTGGCAAATACACTCGCTAGAGCTTGACCGGAAGGTTTGCCTCGAGTTTTACCTGGTTTCGATCGCCGCCAAGCTGCCAGTCAAGGCAGATTTCATCGAGCATCGAACTTCCGATACCGGCCGAATCAGATTCGAAGTCAACTGGTGTTCCGTTGTTAGTTACGGTGACATTTAGGAGGTCATCGGCAATGCGATCTATCTTCACCGATGCCTTGCTGGCTTCACCATGACGAACCGCGTTCGAAACGGCTTCTTTCACAATCTCATTCACGCAGAACGCTGAGTCGAGGTTGCGGGCGAGAGCTCGCTTGGCCCGTTCCGAGATCTGGTAATCGATGTCGCAAATGCCTTGCCAAACTTCACGCAATTCGTTCAAGCCAGATTCAAGGTTGATTTCGTCATTCAAGTTTGAGTTCACCGCCACTTCAGCCCTGCGCAGGTCTTGCTTCACGAGCTCAACCACAACCGCGTCGACCCTTTGTGCATTTTGAAGGCGGGTCAAAGCAGCAGTTAGCGCGCTCTGAACGTTTCCGTGAAGCACCAGGAGCCAACGCTTTCTGAACACCCAAACCTTTTGAGCGAAAAGAGCGTTTTCCTTGGCAATCTCGTCCAGGTCGTCGCGCATTTGCTCTTCGAACTTGTGGCGCAACTCTCTAACTTCACCGAGCTGCAGGAGCAGTAGCGGGCCAAACATTCCACTGATGAATTCAAAACCGACCAACATTAGGTATTGCTGGATCGGATAGTTCAGATAGTGAAGATAAATCGAGTTGGCTGCAGAGGCTGCCATGGCAAATATGATCACCGTTAGGGTTCCTGCGAAGCGCGAAAACATTCGCTCTTTAGGTAATAGCAATTTGAAGATACTGAGAATTATGAAATAAATAACGAACATCGCCACAAAATCTAGGACGCCGTTCGGTGACTGGAAAATTGCCATCCAAATCGCTACGCCGAGAAGTTGAATCAGCGATGAATAGGTGACTTCGATTTTGTCCTTGAGGGTGAACCGTTTCGGCAGTTTCAAACTTAGATTCTTAATCGCCGACATGTCCTTGGCTTGAAAAGGTTCTGGGATCTCATTGGCGATCGAGACCATCATTGGGCGAATCTGATCGGTGATGGTGCTTCGAAGTTTTTCCACCGCGTCCTTGGTGGTGTCAAAGCTACCGAGAAGTTGGCGAATTGAATCCAGCTGAGGGATAAGCGCCTGCTTGGTTCGCTCCTGAAGACCATCGTTCACTACTGAGAGGTGCTCTCCCATTAGTTTTCTGGTTACCATCAGGCGGTTTTGAATCTCGGAGAGAGTTCGAAGCGAAGTGAAGTATTCGATTCTCGAACCGTTTCCAACCGCCCAGAAGGCGAAGACCATAATGCCCATGCTCGCGCCACCAACGAGGCGGAAAAGCCAAAGGTGCTCATTATCGAGACCTGCCCAGTCTGCGAACAGACCAACCGAAAGGTTTCGAGAAGCACCAATCGCGGCCGCCACAACCAGGTTCAGGGTCGGTCGTGACTTCTCTTTTCTGCGAGCCAAGAAGGCAAATCTATAGGTAAGACCAATGGCTAGTGGAGGGAGAAACGCGGCACCTGAAACCAAAAACCATAGCGGTGTGAAGTTCGAAGTTCGAACCGCGTCGGACAAGAAAGAAATTAGAGAAAGTAGATAAAACAGAAAGAGGAAGTAACCCAGCGACCAAGCCGAGGACGCGCCTAAATAGCCAATTGTTCGCATAAACACCTGTTTTTTTGGTGTTTGAATTGAGCGCCTCGACTGCATACTTCACTATGGCATAAGGGCGTAAATTTGTAGTGATGCACATACTCTTCTTTGCCGACCACCACCCTGATTCTCTCGGTGGTGTTCAGACCAGCCTGATGCTTCAAAAGAAGTTTTTGGAGCGCGCCGGTCACACCGT
>JBDKLA010000040.1:0-2617 GCA_039795835.1 Actinomycetota bacterium
TGACTTCAAAGGTGCTACTGTTATCTCGCACCAGTAAATAGGTGAGAAGCTCTAAAGTTTCATTCAATTAGAAGCTCCCACTGGTGAATCAACCGCTAATCAAGCGTTTATGTGCACGCAAAATTCGTGCCCAAGGTAACTAACCCGAATCGAACCAGTTACCAAAATCTCAAGGAGAAATACAAACACATGGATGAAATCCAGCAAGACGCACCTGTGACCAAAGGTCGCCGCGTAGTAGTAGACCCAGCCGCCTCGAGCGAGTCGGCACCAGACCAGGCTTCAGCCCCAAAGCGTCGTACCCGTTCCACCAAGCCAAAGTCCGAGGGGGAGTCGGCACCGGCCGAGTCGCCAAAGTCGGAGAACACCGAGGCTAAGGCTGAAAAGAGCGAAGGTGGCGAAGGCCGCCAGCAGAACCGCGACAACAACCGTGGTGACCGCGACGACGAGCGCGGCGGACGCAACCGCAACCGCAACCGTAACCGCAACCGCGGCGACCGCAACCGTGGTCGCAACCGTGGAGGAGACTTCCAGGACGAGGCCGAACCAGAGATCGGCGAGAACGATGTTCTCGTATCGGTCGCCGGTATCCTCGACGTCCTAGAGAACTACGCGTTCATTCGCACCTCGGGTTACCTCCCAGGTCCAAACGATGTTTACGTTTCACTCGGCCAGGTCAAGAAGTACGGCCTACGCAAGGGTGACGCAGTGGTTGGTGCAATCCGCCAGCCTCGCGAAGGTGAAGGCCAGGGTCGCCAGAAGTTCAACGCGGTTGTTCGCGTTGACTCGGTGAACGGTCAGAGCATCGATGAAGCTCAGGCTCGCATCGAGTTCGGAAAGCTCACTCCGCTCTACCCACAGACTCGTCTGCGCCTAGAGACCGATGCCGCCAAGCTGAACACTCGAATCATCGACCTGGTGGCACCAATCGGTAAGGGCCAGCGCGGTCTAATCGTTTCGCCTCCAAAAGCTGGTAAGACCCTAGTTCTGCAGGCAATCGCAAACTCGATCGCCGTAAACAACCCTGAAGTTCACCTGATGGTGGTTCTGGTTGACGAACGTCCGGAAGAAGTTACCGACATGCAGCGCACCGTGAAGGGTGAGGTTATCGCCTCGACCTTCGACCGCCCTGCCGAAGACCACACCACCGTTGCCGAACTGGCTATCGAGCGCGCAAAGCGTTTGGTTGAGCTAGGTCACGACGTGGTTGTGCTTCTCGACTCGATCACCCGTCTGGGTCGCGCCTACAACCTGAGCGCACCTGCTTCGGGTCGTATCCTCTCCGGTGGTGTCGACAGCTCGGCACTTTACCCACCAAAGCGTTTCTTCGGTGCTGCTCGTAACATCGAGGACGGCGGTTCGCTGACCATCCTTGCCACCGCACTTGTCGAGACCGGTTCGAAGATGGACGAGGTTATCTTCGAAGAGTTCAAGGGAACCGGAAACATGGAACTTCGCCTGTCGCGTCAGCTTGCCGACAAGCGCATCTTCCCAGCCGTCGACGTCAACGCTTCGGGTACCCGTCGCGAAGAGATGTTGATGAACCCAGACGAAACCAAGATCATCTGGAAGCTTCGCCGCGCACTTGCGGGTCTGGAGCAGCAGCAGGCTCTCGAACTTGTTCTCGGTCGCCTAAAGGAAACCCAGAGCAACGTTGAGTTCCTAATGCAGGTTCAGAAGTCGATGCCTGTTCCAACCGCCGACGGAGAATAATGCTCGACTCAGTCAAGCCACTGCTGGAAGAACACCAGGCGCTTCAGACCCAGCTGTCTGACGCCTCGGTGCACGCCAACCCTGGCCTGGCTAAGAAGCTCAACCGCCGATACGCCGAGCTCAGCGCCATCGTGAACGCCTACAACCAGGTGACTTCGCTCACCGAGGACTTGGCCGCCGCGAAGGAACTGGCCAAGGAAGACGAGGCATTCGCCGAGGAAGTTCCGGCTACCGAGGAAAAGCTTCACGAAGCCAATGAAAAGCTTCGTCGCCTGCTAATCCCTCGCGACCCAGACGACGGCCGAGACGTGATCATGGAAATCAAGGCCGGTGAAGGTGGTGCCGAGTCGGCACTGTTCGCAGCCGACCTGCTTCGCATGTACATTCAGTACGCCAACTCCAGGGGTTGGAAGACTGAAATTCTCGACAAGAACGAATCTGATCTTGGCGGTATCAAAGACGTTCAGATGGCGGTGAAGTCAAACTCGACCGACCCAAGCCAGGGCGTTTGGGCTCACCTGAAGTATGAGGGTGGCGTGCACCGTGTTCAGCGCGTGCCAGCAACCGAAACGCAAGGAAGAATCCACACCTCGGCTGCCGGTGTTCTCTGCTTCCCGGAAGTAGACGAACCGGAAGAAGTTGAGATCAGCCAGAACGATCTTCGCATCGACGTTTACCGCTCATCTGGCCCTGGTGGTCAGTCGGTTAACACCACCGACTCGGCGGTTCGAATCACTCACCTTCCAACCGGTATCACGGTTGCGATGCAGAACGAGAAGAGCCAGCTTCAGAACCGTGAAGCCGCTATGCGTGTGCTTCGCGCCCGAATCTTGGCTGCTCAGCAGGAGGCTATCGAGGCCGAGCTTTCGGCAGCTCGTAAGTCTCAGGTAAAGTCGGTCGACCG
>JBDKLA010000041.1:0-3763 GCA_039795835.1 Actinomycetota bacterium
CCTTTAGAGCCATTGGGCTATCGGCATAAACGGGAACGTTTCTCACCTTACCCTCTTCGATGAGCTCGCGAAGGCGAACCAAAATCACCTCGGTGCGGTCAACCGCGAAGGCCGGGATCAAAACAGATCCACCGCGGTCGATGGTCTCGTTGATCACGGTTGGGAAGTCTTCTGAGCGCTTATCGTGAACGCGGTCGCCATAGGTCGACTCCGTGACCACGGCATCGAATTGACCGGCTGGGAAAGCACCCGGTGCGCGCAGGAGCGGGTGTTCCTTGCGTCCGAGGTCTCCGGTGAACAGAAGTCGCTTGCCGAAGAATTCAACCTCAATAAAGGAGGCACCGAGGATGTGTCCGGCTGGGTGGAACGTCACAAAGGTTTCGGTGGCAACCTGAGTTCGGGTGTAAAACTCGGTTGGCTGGAACTGGGTAAGGGCTTGGTCAACATCGGCTTCCCCGTATAGCGCGAGTGGTGGGTTGTGCTTTGAGAACCCCTTCTTGGCGGCCCAGGCGGCGTCCTCGGTTTGAATACGTGCCGAGTCGCGCAAGATAACCTCGGCAAGCTTGCCGGTATAAGGAGTTAGGTAAACCGGGCCACGGTAGCCGAGCTTCACCAGGCGAGGCAGATAACCGCAGTGGTCGAGGTGGCCGTGAGTTAGCACCACGGCGTCGATGCTTTCAGGTTCAACCGCGAAGTTGTCCCAGTTCTTTAGTCGAAGTTCTTTGAGCCCCTGAAACATTCCACAGTCAACCAAGACTCGGGTTCCCTGGAACTCCAGAAGGAAACGGCTTCCAGTGACAGTACCGGCTGCCCCGAGGAACTGAATGGTTGGCTGGTCTGCTTGACTATTGCTCATGTCTTGAGTCTATGACCCTAGACCAACTTGTAATCTCCGCTGCCGAGCAAAACCGGAGAGTCTTTTAGGATTTCGTACTCGGCATCGGTGAACAGTCGAGAACGAATGATGAATCGCATGCCCTCAGGCGTCTCCAGAGAAAAACCTCCACCTCGACCAGGAACCACGTCAATCTCAATGTGAGTGTGCTTCCAGTACTCGAACTGCTCGAGCGAAATCCAAACTTTGATCGGCTTCTCGATACCCGATACCTCAAGCTCGCCCAGTAAAACATCGGCTGCGCCAACCCGAAATTCACCTTCGAGGTAGCACATCGGCGCCGAGCCGTCGCAGCAGCCTCCCGACTGGTGGAACATCAGCGCACCGTTTCGGTTGGTGAGTTTGCGCAATAAATCACCCGCGGCGTCCGTGACGTCGATGCGCTTGGGAAGAGTTCCGTAAATGGTGCTCATAACTGCAGATTACTCCTTATAGAAGAAAGTGCGGGAGCCCCAAAGAACTCCCGCACAATCCACCTACTATCGGTTTAGAAGAAACCGAGCTTGCTCTCCGAGTAGCTGACCAAAAGGTTCTTGGTCTGCTGGTAGTGGTCGAGCATCATCTTGTGGGTCTCGCGACCGATACCAGATGACTTGTAACCACCGAACGCAGCGTGTGCTGGGTAGGCGTGGTAGCAGTTCGTCCAGACGCGTCCGGCCTTGATCTCGCGACCGGCACGGTATGCGGTGTTGATGTTGCGAGTCCAGACTCCCGAACCTAGACCGTAGAGAGTGTCGTTGGCAATTTCCATGGCCTGCTCGAAACCATCGAACTTAGCAACCGAAACAACAGGGCCGAAGATCTCCTCCTGGAAGATTCGCATGTTGTTGGTTCCTTCAAAGATGGTTGGCTCAACATAGAAGCCGCCAGAAAGGTCGCCTCCAAGGTCGGCACGCTTGCCACCCATTAGTAGCTTGGCGCCTTCCTGCTTACCAATTTCGATGTAGCTCAAGATCTTCTCAAGCTGGTCGTTCGATGCCTGAGCACCAATCATGGTTGCGGTGTCTAGAGGGTTGCCCTGGATGATTGCCTTGGTGCGAACCATGACGTCGGCTAGGAATTTGTCGTAGATCGGTGCGTCGATAAGTGCACGTGAAGGACAGGTACATACTTCACCCTGGTTTAGGGCAAACATGTTGAAGCCTTCAATGGCCTTGTCGTAGAACGCATCGTTCTTCTCGGCGATGTCGCGGAAGAAGATGTTTGGTGACTTTCCACCAAGCTCTAGGGTCACCGGAATGATGTTCTCCGATGCGTACTGCATGATTAGGCGACCGGTTGTGGTTTCTCCGGTGAACGCAATCTTGGCAATACGACGCGATGAAGCCAAAGGCTTTCCAGCCTCAACACCGAAACCGTTGACGATGTTCACAACACCGGCAGGTAGTAGGTCGGCAATTAGTTCCATCAGGTACAAGATCGATGCTGGGGTCTGCTCAGCAGGCTTTAGAACAACACAGTTACCGGCGGCTAGTGCTGGAGCAAGCTTCCAAACAGCCATCAGGATTGGGAAGTTCCAAGGGATGATCTGACCAACAACACCTAGAGGCTCGTGGAAGTGGTAAGCAACGGTGTCGTTGTTTAGTTCTCCAAGTGAACCTTCCTGAGCACGGATGCAGCCTGCGAAGTAGCGGAAGTGGTCAATTGCCAAAGGAATGTCGGCAGCCATGGTTTCGCGAACTGGCTTTCCGTTGTCCCAAGTCTCAGCAACAGCGATCTTCTCTAGGTTCTGCTCCATACGGTCGGCAATCTTGTTCAAAATGATTGCGCGCTCGGTTGCCGAAGTCTTGGTCCAAGTCTTGGCAGCTGCGTGGGCGGCGTCTAGAGCCTTATCGATGTCGGCAGCGTTGCCTCGAGCGATTTCGGTGAAGACACGGCCGGTAACCGGGGTGACGTTTTCAAAATATTCTCCAGATGACGGTGCCACATATTGGCCGCCGATCCAGTGGTCGTAGCGTGGCCTGAATTCAACAATGGAACCCGCTTGACCTGGTTGTGCGTAAACGCTCATTGCAATTTCCTTTTTCTTGTCGGTCAGCAACGGCGCTGACCAGTAATCGAACATTACGCCCGCGAATTCCAGCGAGAAATGCCTAAAACACCCAACTAGCCATAAGCACATCTAACGGATAGGTAACGACCTAGCCAAATGGCTAGGTAACGGGTTTAGCATCAAAATATGGAACGCGAACCCCGATCCGATGTGCCACTGGGCAGAAGAATGCCCAACGCCTCAACGCGCATCGTCATTGCCGATCGAAACGTAATCACGCGCGTGGGTCTTCGCTCAATCCTGGAGCGAAACCCTGGCTTCGCGGTTATCGCCGAAGCCACCAGCTACGACGCCGTTATCGACGCAGTCGATGAACATGGCCCAGACGTTCTAATCATCGACCTAGACCTAGGCGACGACACCACCCGCGGGCTCAAAGTAGTTGAAGAAGTTACCGAACGCTACCCAACCACCAAGGTTCTCGTCCTCGCCAACACCTTGAGCGAAATGATTGTGGTTGAAGCGCTACGACGAGGCGCCAACGGCTACCTCTGCAAAGACGATGTAAAAGCCGACGAACTTGGCAAGGGAATCAAAGCCATTCAAGACGGAGAAACTGTTCTCGGTAAGGGCGTTGGAAACCTGGTTGCCCACTCCCTCGGTTCAACCCGCCAAACCGAACATCTAACCGATCGCGAGATCGACGTAATCAAGCACGTTGCCAAAGGCCTCAGCACCAAACAAAGTGCCGTTGCCATGTTCATCTCAGAAAGCACCATCAAGTTCCATCTGCAGAATGCTTCTAGAAAACTTGGCGCACATCGCCGGGCCGAGATTGTTCACCGCGCTGCCGCAGCCGGTCTCCTATAGCTAGC
>JBDKLA010000042.1:0-12339 GCA_039795835.1 Actinomycetota bacterium
GCATTCGTTGAGCACACCAAGCGAGCCATTTCGGTTGGCCAGGACGAGATCGTGATTCTGCACGCGGGATCGGTTGAGATTCAGGGCTTCGACGGCTCGCCAGTAACTGCTGAAGAATTCACCGTTGACTGGGATGCCACCGCAGCCAGCAAGGGTGGTTGGCCTTCGTTCATGGCTAAGGAAATCGCCGACCAGCCAACCGCGGTTGCCGACACCCTCATGGGTCGCCTCGACTCGGACGGCCGTGTGACCATTCCGGAGATGGACGGTCTAACTGCCCAAGACATCAAGAACATCGACCGCATCATCATCGTGGCCTGCGGAACCGCTTCGTACGCGGGCGACATTGCCAAGTACGGCATCGAGAAGTGGTCGCGCATTCCGGTGCAGGTTGAGCTGAGCCACGAGTTCCGCTACCGCGACCCGATCGTGACCAAGAACACCCTGATTGTGGCAATCTCTCAGTCGGGCGAAACCATGGACACCCTGATGGCCACCCGTTACGCGCGTGAGCTCGGTGCCAAGGTGCTTGCGATTTGTAACACCCAGGGCGCTACCTTGGCTCGCGAATCGGACGCTACGATTTACACCCACGCCGGCCCGGAGGTTGCCGTGGCTTCCACCAAGGCGCTGGTTGCCCAGATTACCGCCGGATACCTGCTAGGTCTCTACCTAGCTTCGGTTCGCGGAGCCACCCCGGCTGCCGAATTACAAAAACTTGGACGCGAACTGCTGAAGATGCCTGGTCAGGTAAGCCAGGTGCTCGAGGGCCTCGACCAGGCTAAGGAATTGGGAACCGCAATGGCGAACGCCAAGTCGGTGCTTTTCCTAGGACGCAATGTTGGCTTCCCTGTTGCCATGGAAGGCGCACTAAAGCTAAAGGAACTTGCCTACATTCACGCCGAAGGTTTTGCCGCCGGTGAATTGAAGCACGGACCGATTGCTCTTATCGAAGAGGGTCAGCCGGTCATCGTGATCGTTCCTTCACTTCGCGACGAGGACAGCCTGCACCCGAAGGTAATCTCGAACATTCAGGAGATCCGCGCTCGCGGTGCCAAGGTGATCGCGATTGCCGAGGAGGGTGACACCGAGGTTGGTCAGTGGTCGGAGCACGTGATTTTCGTGCCACAGACCGAGCAGCTTTTTGCTGCCATCCTCACCGTGATTCCGCTTCAGGCGTTCGCCATGGCTCTGGCCGAGGCGAAGGGACTGGATGTTGACCAGCCTCGTAACCTCGCCAAGTCGGTAACGGTCGAGTAGTCGATCATGGTCGTTGGCATTGGTGTGGATCTGGTGGACATCACCAGATTCGAAGAACACGTTGCCAAAACCCCGAAACTGCTCGAGCGCCTATTCGTTGAAACCGAACTGGACGCACCGATGAAAACCATCGCCGGACGCTTCGCCGCCAAAGAGGCTTTTATCAAGGCCCTCGGTGGTTCCGAAGGCGTTGCCTGGCACGAGGTTGAAATTACAAAAAATCCTTTCGGCAAGCCGGAGATTAAGACTTTGGGGCAAACCGCGTCCACGGTGGCGGCAGCCGGCATCACCAACCTTCACCTCTCTATAAGCCACGACGGCAACATGGCCGTAGCGATGGTGGTGGCCGAATGAGAACTCTTCGAATCAACCTCGACGCCATCGTTCATAACCTCGATGTGATGCGCGCTCGTGCGTCGCAGGCGAAGGTCATGGGTGTGGTCAAGGCAAACGCCTACGGGCACGGAAGCGTTGAGGTTGCCCGCACGCTCGAACGTGCTGGCGTTGACTACCTTGGTGTTGCCGATGTTCGCGAGGCTCTCGACCTTCGCGAGGCGGGAATTTCAACACCGATCCTGGCTTGGCTTCACGACCCAGCCGACGATTTTGTGGCCGCACTTTCGAACAATGTTGATCTTGGCGTGGCCAACATCGAGCAGCTAGGGCACATCGCCAAGGCGGCAGCGCTGACCGGCGAGGTCGCCAAGCTGCACCTCAAGATTGATACCGGTCTCGGTCGCAACGGCTCCAGCGAAGCGGAGTGGGGCGACCTACTCGACGCCGTGAAGTCGCTCGGCGAATCGGTTGAGGTAATCGGAATCTTCTCGCACCTCTCCACCACCTCGCGCCAAGACGATCTTCACCAGATTGAGAAGTTTGATGCTGCCGTGGCCGAGGCGAAGCGATTTGGAGTTACTTTCCAGCTGCGCCACCTGACCGCCTCGGACGGCTCGCTTTCGTACCCGGACGCCCACTACGAAATGGTTCGCATCGGAGTGGCTCTCTACGGCCTCGACCCGTTCTCGAACAACCGAGGTGCCGAGTACGGCTTGGTTCCAGCCATGACCGCGGTTTCGCGAGTGGCTCAGGTGAAGCGAGTGCCAGCCGGCCACGGCGTGAGTTACAACTACCTCCACCGAACCGCGACCGAAACCACTCTGGCTCTGGTTCCGGTGGGTTACGCCGAGGGCCTACCTCGTACTGCCACCGGCAAAGCCGAGGTGCTTATCGGTGGAAAGCGCTACCCGATTCTTTCTCAAATCGCCATGGACCAGTTCGTCCTTGATGTTGGCGACGACCCGATTCAGGTCGGCGACGAAGTTGTGATTTTCGGTGATGCCGCAACCGGTGCTCCATCCGCGGACGACCTCGCAGCCGCCAGCGGCACCATCAACTACGAGATCGTGACTCGAATGGGTGGCCGTTTCAAACGCGAGTACTTCGGAGCTGGGCTTTGAGCAAGGTGCTCGCCAAGCTCTCGATCGAAACCCCCGAGGAAATGAATGAGTTTGGCCTTAAGGTTTCCAAGGTTTTGCGCGCGGGCGACCTGGTGATTCTCACTGGACCGCTCGGCGCTGGAAAGACCACGTTCACTCGCGGAGTCGGTGAAGGTTTGCAGGCGATCGGAAATGTTTCCAGCCCAACCTTCGTTATCGCGCGAACCCACAAGCGTGAAAATTCAGAAGTTCCGCTGGTTCATGTGGACGCATATCGTCTCAGTTCCGTTCACGAATTCGACGACCTAGATATCGATATCGACCATTCAATCGTCCTGGTTGAGTGGGGGAGAGGATTCGCCGAGGACCTTGCCGAATCCTGGCTCGACGTCGAGATTGAACGTGACCACACCGGCGAAAGCGATCTGCGCACGGTGACGGTAACTGCGGTCGGCGACCGTTGGGAATCGGAAGGCGGTCTCGCATGAGCCTGATTCTCGCTGTCGACACCTCTTCCGGAACCAGCGTGGCACTGGTTGAAAATAGCCAGATTCGCGCCGAGCACAACGTGCCAGACACCATGAAGCACGCCGAACTGATTGGCGCTGCGATTCAGGATGTATTGGCTCAGGCCTTCGTTCACCCAGCCCAGATCATGGCTGTGGTTGCCGGGCGCGGGCCAGCGCCGTTCACCGGCCTGCGAGTTGGTATTGCCGCTGCCACGATGTTTGCCGCTGGAGTTGGCATCAAACTCTATGGCGGGGTAAGCCTAGATGCCATCGCGCTGGCCGCCTTACCGAACCTAACCGTGAGCAAGAACGAACCGCTTCTAGTGACCACCGATGCCAGACGCAAAGAGGTCTACTGGGCTCTCTACTCTGGCCTGGACGAACACGGCGTGCCGATTCGAATCGATGGCCCAGGAGTTATGAAGCCGGCGGAGCTTGAAGAATACTTGACCGACCGAAACGTGCACCCAGTGACCACCGATGCCGAGGTAAGTGCTGCAAACCTCGCGCTGCTGGCCGAAGCACAACTCCGAGCCGGAACGATTTCCGAGGACGTCACCGCGCTCTACCTTCGCGCCGCCGACGCGGTGGAGCCGAAGGCCCGCATCGGCAAGGCGGTGAGCGGATGACCAATTACAAGATTCTGCCCGCCACCGAAGCCCAGCTCGACGAAATCATGGACCTCGAGCACGAATGCTTTGCCCGTGACTCCTGGCCGATCGAAACCATGCGGTTCGAGTTGGTCGCCGACCACACGCGATATTTCGTCCTAGAAATAAACGACAAAATTGTTGGATACGCCGGCTTGAGTAAATTGCCTGGCAACGATCAGGCCGATGTGCAAACGGTTGCCGTTCACGAGAGCCTGCGTGGCCAGGGCTTCGGCAGAAAGCTCATGGATCGCCTCATCACCGAGGCCAAGCTACTGCGTGCAACCGAGATCTTCCTCGAAGTTCGCGCAGATAACCAGGTGGCCCAGAACCTCTACGAATCGCTCGGATTCGAGCACATCGACACCCGAAAGCGCTACTACCAACCGGATGACGTGGACGCGTGGATCATGCGCGCTCGCCTGGATGCGGGAAGTGCCACCGAGCCGATTGTGCTCGGAATCGAATCGTCCTGTGACGAAACCGGAATCGGAATCGTGCGCGGAAACACTCTGCTCGCCAACGTAATTTCCAGTTCGATGGACCTTCACGCTCGCTTCGGTGGAGTGGTTCCCGAAATTGCCGCTCGCGCCCACCTCGAGGCGCTGCAGCCAACTTTGAAGCAGGCCCTTCACGACGCCAAACTTTCGATGCAAGACATCGACGCTATTGCCGTTACCAACGGGCCCGGGCTTTCCGGCGCACTGATGGTTGGTGTGGGCGCTGCCAAGGCACTCAGTGTTGCCAGCGGTAAGCCAATCTACGCGGTGAATCACCTAGTCGGTCACGTTGGCGTTGATGTATTAGAAGGCGAATTGGAACTGCCAACCATCGCACTGCTGGTCTCCGGTGGCCACACCTCACTATTGCTCGTGCGCGATCTACTCGACGACGTGACCCTGCTCGGTGAAACCATCGACGACGCCGCGGGTGAGGCATTCGACAAGGTCGCCAGACTACTCGGCCTCAGCTACCCCGGTGGCCCGGCGATCGACAAGGCCGCTGCCAGTGGCGACCCTAAGGCTATACGTTTCCCTCGCGGTCTCACCCTGCCAAAAGACATGGAAAAGCACCGTTACGATTTCTCGTTCTCAGGGCTCAAGACCGCGGTCGCACGCTGGGTCGAGGTTGCTGAAAGTAAGGGCGAAGAGTTTTCGATGGCCGACGTTGCCGCGAGTTTCCGTGAGGCCGTAGCCGATGTGCTCACCGCCAAGGCCGTGGCGGCCTGCAACGATTTCGGTATCAAGCGCCTGCTTCTCGGCGGTGGCGTGGTTGCCAACGCCAGACTTCGTGAGTTGGCTGCCGAGCGCTGTGCAGCGAACGGCATCGAACTTCGAATCCCAGCGCTCAGCCTCTGCACCGACAACGGTGCGATGATTGCCGCTCTTGGTGCACAACTCGTCATGGCTGGTCGTGCGCCATCAAACCTCGACTTCGGCGTTGACTCAACCCTCTCGGTAGAAACGGTTCAAACGAAATGATTCGAAACCAAAAGAAGGCCTATCAAGAGCAGCTAAAGCTGACCCGCTGGTTTGCCATCATCACCCTGATTTGCGCCGGCCTAATTGCCGCAGCCTTTTACTGGCTTCACGCGGTCTGGCTGCTTGCAATTGGAATCATGTTTGGTCCGATCTTCGCCGTGCTCACCGTGATCTTTGGCCTCTTGGCTCTCGGCAATCGCATCTCAATGCGCAAATAACACTTAGCCGACACACAGGTCGCTCCCAGTAGTCTCACAGGTTCAGGCAGTCAACTTGTAACTAGCCAACCAAACGAAGGAGACACCTCATGGCAAAAGAAAAGACCGAAGAAGTGGTTTACGAAACCGACGCACCTAAGGCCAAGGCAACCGCCAAGCCAGCTCCGAGCGCGAAGTACGACTTCACCAACCTCAACTCGCTAGCAGTCGTTTCGCTAGCAACCGCAGTCACCGGTTTCGGTGCAGCAGCAGCCGTAATCACCGGCCACGTTTCACTAGCTCAGATTAAGAAGTCCGGCCAGGCTGGTCGCGGCCTAGCAATCGCCGGTATTGCAGCCGGTTACACCGTAATTGGTCTATGGATCCTAGGTTCACTCGGTGTACTTGCCCTCGGCATTTACGGCGCACGTCACGGTGTTCCAATGGGTGGCTTCGGTTTCGACCGCGATGGTGACCACGGTGGCCAGTTCCAGATGCCGATGCAGGGCCAGATGCCGATGCAGGGTCAGATTCAGGGCGACGCCGGCACCATCACCGTAACCCCTCAGCAGTAACTAAAGCGCTTCGCAGATAAGTGCGCGATGGGAGTCGCCCACTCTGGTAACAATCAGGGTGGCGGCTCTCTCGCCTTTTAACTGAAGTTCTTTGCGAAGTGATTCCGGCACCACGTCGCTGCCACGCTTCTTTATTTCTAGGACGCCGATGCCAAGTTCCCGAAGCCTTGCCTTCAGTTTTTTGCGATCGAAGGTGAGGTTTTCCAAAACCCTAAAACCTCGAAGCCACGGGCTTTCGATTTGCTTATCGCCGGTGAGGTAGGCAATCTCAGGAGAGAAGATGCCTAGGTCGAGCCCCTCGGCCAAAACCGAAATCAGGTGCGAGCGAACCACCGCGTTGTCTGGTTCATAGAGGTACTCACCGAGCTCGCGAAGTGGGGTAGAAGGCTGAGAGGTATCTGGGCTGGTCAGCTCGAAACCATTGTCGCCCCGAATCAGCAGGGCGGCTCGGGCAATTCCCGGGCGAGCGAGTTTTCCAAACCAGAGACCAAGTTCCACGAGATCTCCGTTGACCGAAACCCACTGGGCCTCACAATCATCTGGAATGGCATCGTGTGGGTGGCCTGGGCCGAGCTTGATTCCGGTTGGGCGCTGAACCGCTTGCTCGAGTACCCAGTTGAAGTTGGGGGAGAAGCTTTCGGGGTCAAACTTTCGCAAAGCCTTTTCTCGCTTGGAACCGAGTTCTCGTCTGGCTGGATCAAAGAACTGAGCCTCGTAGGCGTCCAGTGGTAATTCGGTAACGTCGGCGTTTAGAACCTGAGCGTTCTCGAATGGGGCCAGGTTGTAGGTTGCGCAGGCGGCGGTAACCTCGTCGAGTTCAACTGCGATCACCTCGATGTCCAGTGCAGCCATCGCCATCGACTCCGAGCCGAGACCACAACCTAGGTCGGCAACCTGCTTGATGCCGGCGTCTCTAAAGCGACCGGCGTGCAGAGCCGAAACCTGAAAGCGTGACGCCTGTTCTAGGCCGTCCTCGGTGAAGAGCATGGATCTGGCGAATTCCCCAAACTTGGCTACGGCACGGGCTCTTAGTTTCGCTTGGCTCAACACGGTAGCGACCAGACCGGCATCGTGTCCGGCAGCTCGAAGGCGGGTAACGGTCTTGACCACATCAAGCTTTGAATCGATTACCAACTCACCCAGCAGGGCTTGCCCTTCGGGGGAGAGAAGTTTCACGAAATCGTCGCGGAGCATGAACCAAAACTAGCACTCTACTTGCGTGAGTGCTAATGGTGTTTTACACTTGAGTTATTGCCCACAAGGCAAAATCCCAATGATTTATAAAGAAGAGGTCAATGTGTCGGTAACTATCAAGCCACTTGAAGATCGTATCGTCGTTCGCCCACTAGAGGCCGAGACCGTAACCGCATCGGGTCTGGTCATTCCAGACACCGCTAAGGAGCGCCCACAGGAAGCCGAAGTAATCGCTGTCGGCCCTGGTCGCGTAGACGACACTGGAAAGCGCATCCCTGTCGACGTAAACGTCGGCGACAAGGTCATCTTCTCGAAGTACGGCGGCACCGAGCTGAAGTACAACAACGAAGAGTACCTAGTGCTCTCGGCACGCGATGTACTAGCGATCGTAGTTCGCTAAATAACTTAGAGAGAAAGACCCGGTGAAAATTCACCGGGTCTTTCTTCGTTAGGCTGAGGCAGTGGAAGAAAAGAACATAGCCAAAGGCCTCACTTACGGCCTATCGGCTTACCTGATGTGGGGAAGCTTTCCGCTCATCATTGCTTTTCTCTCCTTTGCCAGCCCCTGGGAAATTGTGGTTTGGCGAATCGTCTTCGGGTTTCTTACCGCTGCCATCATCATCGGTTTCCGCCGCGACTTCAAAGCACTCTGGTTGGTGGTCAAGAATCGCAAACTAATGACCTGGATTTTGATCGCCACGGTGCTCATCATGATCAACTGGCAGGTATACGTAATCGGCATCGCCGAACACCACGTGATCGAATCGTCGCTCGGGTATTTCATCAACCCCTTGGTAACCATATCGCTCGCGGTTCTGTTTCTAAAAGAGAAGTTGCCGGCACTGCAGTGGGTTGCCGTGGGTCTCGGCATGGTCGCCGTCCTAGTTCTAACCTTCGACTACGGGCGCCCGCCCTGGCTCGCGCTCACCCTAGCGTTCTCCTTCGCGGTTTACGGACTGGCGAAGGCAAAGCTGGGTAACCAGGTTTCCGCGGTGAACAGCTTCGCGATTGAGGCGGGGTTGCTGTTACCGGTGGCAATGATTCAACTTTGGATTGTCTCGCTACAACCGCAGGGCATCTCATTCCTGAGTCATGGTGCGATCGGCGCCATCGGACTCAGCCTTTACGGTGCAATGACCGCGATTCCACTCATACTTTTTGGCCTAGCGGCCCAACACCTTCCGCTTCGATATGTGGGCTTCATGCAGTATCTAACCCCGTCGATCCAGTTCGTTCTGGCGCTCACGGTTTTCCACGAGGAAATGCCGGCGGTTCGTTGGATCGGTTTTGGTTTGGTCTGGGCTGCGCTCGCGATCCTCAGCGTCGATATTTTGAGGCAGCGCAGCTCAAAATAGCCCGAAAATCCGCGATAACTATTTGATTACGCTATGTTTCGACCCCCTGAGGTATGTGACTTAGTGCCAAGTAGAATTGCAGTGGACGGTCAGGGATAACCTTGGCTGCCTCAATCTATTAGGAGCTATATTTATGAGCGCTTTTTCGGCTAAGCGTGCACTGGGCGCAGTTGCTGCAGTTGCAGCAACCGCACTTGCACTTTCGGGTTGTGCAGCACCTGCACCAACCTACGCAAAGGGTGACGGCGTACTAAAGCTTGGTGGAGTTCTTCCACTAACTGGTGCACTTGCATTCCTTTCCCCACCTGAAATTGCAGGTATCGACCTTGCAGTTAAGGACATCAACGACGCTGGTGGTGTACTAGGTCAGCCTGTTACCTTCGCACTCGAAGACTCGAGCGACGGCGACCACGCTGAAGTTGCACCTGCATCGGCTAAGAAGCTTCTTGCTTCGGGCGTTGACGCAATCATCGGTGCTGCTGCTTCGGGCGTAACCCGTAACATCATCGACCAGATCACCAAGTCGAAGACCGTACAGATCTCGATGTCGAACACCGCTCCTGACCTTTCAGAGTGGAAGGACGGCGGTTACTACTTCCGTACCGCTCCATCTGACCTACTACAGGGTGGCGTAATCGGAAACCAGATCGTTCAGGACGGTAACGAGAACGTCGGAATCATCTTCCAGGACACCGCCTACGGCCAGGGTCTACAGAAGAAGGCTTCGGAAGTTATCACCGCAGCTGGCGCAACCGTTGTTGCTTCGGAAGCATTCCCTGAAGGCGAGTCGAACTTCGACACCATCGTTGACAAGGTAATCGCAGCCGGTGCTGACTCGGTTCTTCTAATCTCGTACGACGAAGTTAAGAAGATCGTTCCTGCTCTACAGAAGAAGAAGTTCGACGGTTCGAAGATCTACCTAGTAGACGGAAACCTAGCTAACTTCTCTGACCAGGCATGGGCAGGCTACCTAAAGGGTGCTCAGGGATCGCTACCTGGTGGCGAGACCGACGCAACCTTCAAGCAGCGCGCAGCTGACCTATACAAGGCCAACTACGGCAAGGACCTAACTGAGTTCGCTTACCTAGCTGAGTCTTACGACGCAGTTATCCTGCTAGCACTTGCTGCTGAGCAGGCTAAGAACGACTCGGGCGAAGCCATCATGAACAACATGACCTCGGTTTCGACCGGTGGCGAGAAGGTAAAGAGCTTCGCTGAAGGTCTAGCTGCTCTAAAGGCTGGCAAGGACATCGACTACGATGGCTACTCTGGCCCAATCGAGTTCGACAAGAACGGTGACCCAACTGGTGCATCGATCGGTATCTGGAAGTACGAGGACGCTTCTGGTGTCAGCAAGCTCCAGAAGGTTGTAGCCGGAAACTCGGTTAAGTAACAACCAGTCGACAGACAGACGAATCCCCCCAGGCTAAGCCTGGGGGGATTCGCTTTTCCATAATCAGAGAGAGCGACTACGGAAAAGTAGTGGACGTTAGTCCAAGTTTTTATAGTTCTGCGAGGTTACCTAGGTAAAGCTCGATCATCTTTGGATCGTTTAGTAGGTCGCGACCGGTGCCGGTGTGTGCGTCCTTGCCCTGGTCTAGAACGTATGCGCGGTCACAGATCTGAAGGCAGCGACGTGCGTTCTGCTCAACCATGATCACGGTTACGCCAGCCTCGTTTACTTCCTTCACGCGAATGAAGGTCTCGTCCTGGCGAACCGGTGATAGACCGGCCGAAGGCTCGTCGAGTAGCAGAACCGAAGGGTCAATCATCAGAGCGCGGCCCATGGCTACCATCTGGCGTTCACCGCCGGAAAGGCTACCGGCGCGCTGGTGGCGTCGTTTGCCTAGGTCAGGGAAGATGCCGGTAACGAACTCAAAACGCTCGTTGAAGCGCTTAGGAGTCTGGAAAACACCCATCTGGAGGTTTTCCTCGATGGTGAGGCTTGGGAAGACGTTGTCGTTCTGTGGAACGAAGGCAACACCCTTGGCAACCAACTTGTTGGCCTTGAGGTTGGTGATGTCGTCGCCGTTGAGAAGTACGTTTCCTTCGCGAACATTTACCAAGCCAAAGATCGACTTGAGCAGCGTGGACTTACCGGCACCGTTTGGGCCGATGATTCCGATGAGCTCACCCTCATTGGCAATCAGCGAGCAGTCGTTCAAGATGTTGATGCCGGGCAGGTAGCCGGCGGTCACGTTCTTCACGTGAACTACAGGAGTTTTGTTAGCCATGACTACTTGCCCTTCTTCATGGTGCCAAGGTCGGTGTCGTGGTGAGCACCAAGGTAAGCATCGATAACGGCCTGGTCCTTCATGACCACACCTGGCTCACCCTCGGCAACCACGCGGCCCTCAGCCATAACGATTACCCAGTCGGAGATGTGACGAACCATGTGCATGTCGTGTTCCACGAAAAGCACGGTGGTTCCGCCAGCCTTTAGGCCCTTGATGTGCTCCAAGAGGCTCTGGGTTAGAGCTGGGTTCACACCGGCCATTGGCTCGTCAAGCATGATCAGGGTTGGCTTGCTCATCAGGGCGCGAGCCATCTCAAGCAGCTTGCGCTGACCACCGGAAAGGCTTCCGGCGTAGTCTTCGCGCTTGGCGTCCAGTTTGAAGCGCTTCAGCAGGTCGTCCGCGGTCTGGGTGATGCGGTCTTCCTCGCCCTTCCAAATGAACTTGAAAAGCGAGTTGAAGAAGTTCTCACCACGCTGCTTCTGAGCACCGAGACGCATGTTCTCGATCACGGTCATAGCGTTTAGCGACTTGGTTAGCTGGAAGGTGCGAATCATTCCGCGACGAGCCACCTTGTATGAGGAGACACCGGCGAGGTTCTTCCCCTCAAAGGTCCACTCGCCAGTGTTCGGCTTGTCGAAACCGGTTAGCAGGTTGAACAGGGTGGTCTTACCGGCACCGTTTGGGCCGATCAGAGCGGTGATCTTTCCGCGAGGAATCTCAACGTGCTCCACGTTCACAGCAAGGTTTCCACCGAACTGACGGGTTACGTTCGAGGCGACCAGAATCGGGTCAACCTTCTTGCAGCCGGGAGCCGCCTTGCCTACAGCGATGTCGTTAGCCATTGAAACGCAGCTCCTTCTTGTTGCCGAACATACCCTGTGGGCGGAATACGACCAAGAGCATCAGCGCTAGACCGATGAGAATGAAACGAATCTGGGCCACCTGAGGCTGGTCGAGGAACGGAAGCCAGTTCATGGCTACCATTCCGGCCAGGATCTCGTTGGTGAGGGTCCAGAGCACGAAGAACACCATGCCACCGGCAATTGGGCCGAGGACGGTAGCAGCGCCACCGAGTAGAAGAACGGTCCAGATCATGAAGGTGAAGGTGGTAACCCAAACCGATGGCTGAACGTTCGACATCGAGATTACGAAGATGATTCCACCCATACCGGCGAATAGACCACCGATCATCAGCGACTGAAGCTTGTAGGCGAAAACGTTCTTACCGAGGCTGCGCACGGCGTCCTCGTCTTCACGAATACCCTTCATTACGCGACCCCAAGGTGAGCGCATCATCAGCCAAACTAGGACGGCTACCAGGGCCACAGCCGAGAAGGCTACAATTCGAAGCCAAACTTCTTCTTCGGTCCATTTGAAGAGACCTAGGTTGTATTCACCCTTAGGAATTGGGTTCCAGCTGTAGAACTCGTAACCGAACTGGCTTA
>JBDKLA010000043.1:0-2630 GCA_039795835.1 Actinomycetota bacterium
TGAAGGTCGTGGCGGAGGCCGTGGCGGTTTCGGTGGCGGACGCTCAGGCGGAGGCCGTGGTGGCTTCGGCGGAGGTCGTTCTGGCGGAGGTGACCGTTCGGGTTACGGACGTAGCTCTTCGAACGGCGGCGACCGCGGAGGTCGCCGTACCGGAAATCCTCGCGACTAATCGTTTTACTTTAGGAATCCCTCAGGTTTTGTGCCTGGGGGATTTCTGTTTGCACTTCGGTTTAGCCATTGTTTATCATTGTAAGATAGACGAACTTAGGAGGTGCTTTCTTTACAGTGTCAAAAATAGCCAGTAAAGTAAAAGTTGTGCACCCACTAAGCGGAAAAACCAAGAAGCGTGCGTCATTCGACGAGCTGCTACTGGCGGGAATCCAGGCAGTGGCCGAAAAGGGGATCGACCACACCAACGTTTCCGACGTAGCCAGCATCTCCGGCGTATCACGCCCAACGTTCTACACCTACTTCGGTGACATGAACGGTTTCTACGCCGAAGTTTGGCTTCGCTTTGGCCAAGAGTGGTTGGATGCCCAGGTAGAAGGCGCCGAAAGCCTCGACAAAAGCGTTGACCAGGTTGTCCTAGAGATTTTTGCGGCAAGCCACCGAATTCCAGAGGTTCTTGAAGTGGTGCAAACCGACTTCGAACGTTGGTGGCACGGGCAGACTCAAGACAATGCCATGGCCGCACAGCGCCTGGTTTGGAAGCTTGGATTCAAGCTCGGCCACAAGATGTCTCGGGTGGTTAGCGAAAAGGCTGACTTCGGTCTTCCAATCGTGAACTTTCTGAACCTTCCAGACGACGCAATGAGCCTGCCATTCCTAGCCGGTCTCGGAAAAGTTGATCCAGCAATTCTGCCTCCGGTGTCGGGTCTGACAGTGAGCGATGACACCGTGGAAGCTTCACTAACGCTGGCTGCAATGCAAGTCATCGCTAGTTCCGGCGTAGCCGCTGCGTCGATGACGCGTGTGGCACGAAAGGCTCGTGTATCAACCGGAACCGTTTACCCACGATTCAAGAACGCGGAAAGCCTGATTCAAAGTGCATTCTCTGAGGCAATTGCGAACATCGTAGGAAAGAACGTTGCAGTTGTTGCCGAGCGCGGTTTGGGAATTGACCAATACGCGCTAACCGTAAATGCTGGCTATGGCGAAAGTCGTAAGGTTTGGCGAAACTTCAGATCCGAGATGCACCTCGAGGCGGCTCACAACCCAGAGCTTGCCAAGTTCCTTGAGGCCGGCTTCGATAAGCCAACCCAGTTCCTGGAAGAGTCGTTCATCCAATTCGGAATTTCGCGCGAACTAGCAACCCCGGTTTCCTGGTTCTTGCACTCACACGCCATCGGAATCTCTCTCATTTACAACGTTTTGCCAGAGGTTGACCAGATCGACTACCGCATCATGGCCCGTTGGATGATTTCCCAGTTGCCAAAGTAGGCTCGCTTCACCTAAACTGGAGGAAGCCAAAGACCGTCGGTTTTAGCTTCCGCAAGGAAACTAACGAAGGCCCGCATAAAGCGGCATCCAACGCAGGTGTATGAAAAGACTTTTCACTTATGTGAATTTTTGCCTCGTGCCCTTGCGCATGGGGCATTTTTATTTGGGTCTGGGGCTACCGACATAAACAAACCAAGGAGTGCCATGGCGAACAAGGAAGCTAAGGTTGCCGAACTTACTGGACTATTCCAGAGTTCTTCAGCCGTATTGCTAACCGAGTACCGCGGACTCACTGTGGCGCAGCTCAAAGAGCTACGTCGCTCAATCAGTGGGAACGCAACCTACGCCGTGGCAAAGAACACGCTAATCAAGATTGCAGCAAAGAACGCTGGGGTGACCGCATTTGACGGTCAGCTAGCCGGACCAACTGCACTCGCATTCGTATCCGGTGACGTTGTTACCGTTGCGAAGGCACTACGTGACTTTGCCAAGGCAAACCCTCTACTAGTTGTGAAGGCTGCCGTCCTAGACGGAATTGCTCTTGACGCTGCAGAGGTTAAGAAGCTTGCTGACCTCGAGACCCGCGAAGTTCTATTGGCTAAGGCCGCTGGACTATTCAAGGCTTCGATGTTCCAGGCTGCTTACATGTTCCAGGCTCCACTTGCTCAGGCTGCTCGCGCAGTCGACGCCCTGCGTCAGAAGCAAGAAGCATCGAACTAACACTCGCTTTACAAAACCAATAAATAGGAGAAACAAATGGCCAAGTTGACCACTGACCAGCTAATTGACGCGTTCAAGGAGCTATCACTAATCGAGCTATCAGACTTCGTTAAGAAGTTCGAAGAAGTATTCGAAGTTACCGCTGCTGCACCTGTTGCAGTTGCTGCTGCAGCTCCTGCTGCCGCTGCTGAAGCTGCAGAAGAGAAGGACTCGTTCGACGTAGTTCTAGAATCTGCTGGCGACCAGAAGATCGCAGTTATCAAGGAAGTTCGCGCACTGACCAACCTAGGTCTAGGCGAGGCTAAGGCTGTTGTTGACGGCGCTCCTGCAACCGTACTAGAGGGTGCAAACAAGGAGACCGCTGAGAAGGCAAAGGCTGCTCTTGAAGGCGCAGGCGCAAAGGTTACCCTTAAGTAATCTCTGTAACATTTGGAAACCCGCTCAGATTCTGGGCGGGTTTTCGCTTTAAT
>JBDKLA010000044.1:0-2639 GCA_039795835.1 Actinomycetota bacterium
GTGCACCACCATCGAACAGGTTGAAGCCGCCATCGACGACTTCGGAGCTCCCTACGTTGTGAAGGCCGATGGCCTGGCTGCCGGCAAGGGCGTAATCGTTACCAGCGACCGCGATGCCGCCCTCGAACACGCCAAGAAGTTCCTCCACCTCGGGATCCTCGTTGAAGAGTTCCTGGATGGCGAAGAGGTTTCCCTGTTCTTCCTAAGCGACGGCAAGAACGTGCTTCCGCTCACCCCAGCCCAAGATTTCAAGCGCGCCTACAACAACGACGAAGGCCCTAACACCGGTGGCATGGGTTCCTACACCCCGCTTCCTTGGCTTCCTGCAGGCTTCGTGGACGAAGTGCGCGAGACCATCGCCGAACCAACCGTGAAGCAGCTAGCCCAAATGGGAGCGCCATTCGTTGGCCTGCTCTACTGCGGACTCATCGTTACCAAAGCCGGCATTCGCGTAATTGAGTTCAACGCCCGCTTCGGCGACCCCGAAACTCAGGTTGTGCTTCGCCGCCTGATCACCCCGCTTGAATCGCTCCTTCACAAAGCAGCATCCGGCCACCTCGAGGCAGCTCCTGAGCCAGAATTCAGCAACGACGTTGCAGTTGCCGTTGTCGTTGCTAGCGAAGGTTACCCAGACACATCAGCCCCAGATCGTGAACTCAGCGGCATCACCGAAGCCGAGAGCGTTCACGGCGTTGAGGTTTGCGTAGCAGCCGCCAAGAACGTTGATGGAAAGCTAATCGCCAACGGCGGTCGCGTGCTCAGCGTGGTCGCTCTGGGCAAGGATTTCCACCACGCTCGCAAGCACGCCTACGAAGCCGTGGCCCACATCAAGCTGGAAGGCTCTCACTTCCGCACAGACATCGCAGCAAAGGTTGCCAATGACTAATCCTTTGGAAATCCCAGGCTGGCGCCACGTCTACAGCGGCAAGGTTCGAGACCTCTATGAGAGCACCGACCCAAACCTCTCGCACCTCATCTTGGTGGTCGCCTCCGACCGCGTGAGCGCATTCGACCACGTGCTCGA
Organism: Actinomycetota bacterium; assembly: GCA_039795835.1. Classification (GTDB taxonomy): domain Bacteria; phylum Actinomycetota; class Actinomycetes; order Actinomycetales; family Microbacteriaceae; genus Rhodoluna. The sequence continues at coordinate 1,025 of JBDKLA010000044.1, forward strand.
GCCAGCCATTCCAAACAAGGGCAAGCACCTCACGACCCTCACCAACTGGTGGTTCGAACGACTCCCGGTTGAAAACCACGTGAGCCACGAGGTGCCGGTACCAAACGAAGTTCTAGGACGCGCCACCGTTGCCAAGAAACTGGAAATGTTCCCAATCGAATGTGTCGTGAGAGGTTACATCTCCGGCTCGGGTTGGAAGGAATACCAGGAAACCGGCGAGATCTGCGGCGTGGAACTTCCCGAAGGCCTAACCTTTGGCGGCAAACTACCGAAGCCAATCTTCACCCCAGCCTTCAAAGCTGAACTCGGCGACCACGACGAAAACATCAGCTTCGAAAAGGTTGTTGAAATCATCGGTCTAGAAAACGCGGAAAGACTTCGCGCACTTTCCCTCGAAATCTTCACCAAGGCTTCGGAGCTTGCCGAACACGCAGGGCTAATCCTCGCCGACACCAAGTTTGAGTTCGGCGTTGACCCCTCCACCGGCCACACCGTCCTCGGCGACGAAGTGCTAACCCCAGACTCATCACGTTTCTGGTCAAAGGCAGCCTGGGATCGCGGCGAGCGCAAAGACTCTTTCGACAAACAGATTGTTCGTAACTGGCTCGCAGCCAACTGGGATCAAACCGGCGAACCACCGGCTCTACCAGCCGACATCGTGGCTCAAACCCAGGACAAATACGCCGAACTGGTTGAGCGCCTCACCACCGAAGTGGCCTAGGCCCTACTTCTTTTTCTTGGCGACTGGCTTTGTCGCTTTGGTGTTCGCTGCCTCTTTAGCCTTGGCGTTTTTGTCCCACATCTTTAGAAACACCTGAAGAACGATCAAGCCAATTAGAAGCAAGCAAACGTTAATGAAGAGTTGAATTCCAGTACCCATATTTGGAGCATAGCGAAAGGGCTCGGGATTTCTCCCGAGCCCTTCCAAATGGTTTGCTACTTGTTACTTCTTACCGATGCTCTTGGCAACGATAACTGCAACTGCGGTTACAACGGTACCGATAACTAGCGCAAGTAGGTAGCCAAGGACGTTGTTAACAACACCTGGTACGAAGATTGCGAAGATACCACCGTGTGGGGCACGCTGCTGGACATCAAGTAGAGCAACCGATACACCGGTTACAGCCGAACCAAGCATGATCGAAGGGATCACACGGATTGGGTCAGCAGCGGCGAATGGAATTGCACCTTCGGTAATGAACGATGCACCTAGTAGCCATCCAGCCTTACCGTTTTCGCGCTCTTCTTCGGTGAATAGGTTCTTGCGAACAACGGTTGCAAGAGCTAGACCCATTGGAGGAGTCATACCGGCAGCCATGACGATAGCCATGATTGCTAGGTGTGGGTCAGAAGCTGCGGTAGCTGCTGCACCTAGACCGGTGGTAGCGAATACGTAAGCAACCTTGTTAACTGGGCCACCCATGTCGAATGCCATCATTGCACCAAGAAGCAGACCAAGAACAACCATTGCCCCTAGACCTAGACCGCTTAGTCCCTTGTTCATGCTGTCCATTAGCCAGCTGATTGGAGCCTTGAAGACAAGTTCCATAGCTAGACCGGTGACAACGGTTGCAAGTAGAGGAATGATTACAACTGGCATTAGCGAACGTAGCCA
>JBDKLA010000045.1:0-6713 GCA_039795835.1 Actinomycetota bacterium
GCCAGTGCCGCCTCGGCGTTGATCTCGGTGTAGTTGTCGTTTACCTTCAACCAAGGCTTGCCGGTGGTGAACCCTGCGTTCGAGCCATCGTTCCAGAGCATTGGGGTGCGAGCGTTGTCGCGGCTCTTCACCTGCAGCGAGTCGAGGATTCTCTCCATCGAACGACCTTCGGCAAGTGCGTCGTTGGCCCAGTTGACCGACTCGATGTCTTGGTACTGGTCGAGCGAGGTGAAGTAGCTGTTGGTCATGCCCAGTTCTTCACCCTGGTAAACGTATGGGGTTCCGCGCATGAGGTGCAGAATCGTGCCGAGAGCCTTGGCGCTTTCCACGCGGTACTTGCCGTCGTTACCCCAGCGGCTAACGATTCGAGGCTGGTCGTGGTTGTTCCAGTAGAGGCTGTTCCATCCGATGTCTTCGAGCCCCTTCTGCCACTTGTTTAGGTTTTCCTTGAGGTCTGGAAGGTGCATCTTCGAGTAGTCGAACTTGGAGCGACCTACGGTGCCGTCGAGGTCCATGTGCTCGAAGGTGAACACCATGTTCAACTCGTGACGCTCGGGGTTGGTGTAGTCGCGAGCCCACTCCACCGAAGCGCCAGGCATTTCACCAACGGTGATCAGGTTCTTGCCGCGAAGCACTTCACGGTTCATCTCCTGCAGCCACTCGTGAACGCGTGGACCGTTCTGGCACATCTGCCAGGTGCCCTGGTCGCGCTTCGACCAGTCCTTGGAAATTAGGTTGATAACGTCCATGCGGAAGCCGTCCACGCCGCGCTCCAGCCACCAGTTCATCATCTTGTAAAGGGCCGCACGAACGTCTGGGTTTTCCCAGTTGAGGTCTGGCTGCTTCTTCGAAAACTGGTGGAAGAAGTACTGCTGGCGAGCTTCAACCCATTCCCAAGCTCCGCCACCGAAGTAGGCGTATAGGTCATCGGCGGTGTCGCTCCAGATGTACCAGTCGTGCTTTGGGTTGTCTTTGCTGGAAGCCGACTCAACGAACCAGGCGTGCTCGTCGCTGGAGTGGTTCACCACGAGGTCCATCACGATCTTCATGCCGCGAGCGTGAACCTCTTCGAAGAGCTTCTCGGTTTCGGCGAGTGTTCCGAACATCGGGTCGATGTCTTGGTAATCCGAGATGTCGTAGCCGTTGTCGTCCTGAGGAGATTTGTAGATCGGCGAAAGCCAAATCACGTCGACCCCGAGTGTTTTCAGATAGTCCAGCTTGGAAATGATTCCCGGGACGTCGCCATAGCCATCGCTGTTTGAGTCGGCGAAAGAACGTGGATAAATCTGGTAAACAACTGCCGACTTGAACCAGTCGGCAGGAAGGTCGCGAGTACTCATATTCACAATGCTATTCGCTTGTGAGTGGCGGCCGATTCGAGCGCCGCATCAACCACGAGTTGGGCTAGGTAGCCGTCTCGGAAATCCGGTCCCTGCTGACGTTTTAGGGCAACATTCTCAACGAATTCGCGCACGCCGACCGTCTCGGTTGAAAGGTGCGACCACATGTCGTCGCCGAGATCGAACTCTTCGGTGAAACCGTCTTCGTGAGCTACCCAAACCTTCATGTGCTGGTTTTTGCCGGCCATGTAAAGCTCGGCCTCAATGCTGCCCTTTGAGCCGTAAACCTGAACGTGCTGTTCCATCTCGCGGTCGCCCTGGTTGAACACGATCGAGCAGGTAATCACACCCTTCGCTCCGGTGGCCAACTCAACCAGCATGGTTGCGGTGTCGTTTGAGGGTTCCGAATCCGGGCGGGTAACCGAGTGCTCGGTTTCGGCATAGACGCTAACCACCTCGCCCAGCAGCCAGCGGGTTAGGTCGATGTCGTGAACGCCGAGGTCGCCGATGGCACCGTTGCCCTCCTTGGCGTCAACTCGCCAAACGTATTCGGCTTTGCGAGCCCAACCCATGTTGAAGCGAATGTCGAAGTGGTAAACCTCACCAACAGTTCCAGCTTCGAGCAGTTCCTTCACCTTTTTGAACAGCGGCAGGTTTCGCCACGTGAACATCACGTTGTTTACCAGGCCGGTGTTTTGGGCGGCGTCCAGCATTTCACCGGCGTCCTCGGCGTTCATTGCCAGAGGCTTTTCACACATCACCGGTAGACCGGCGGCAAAGGATGCGAGAGCAATCTCACGGTGGTGGCGGTCTGGAGTGGCCACGATGGCGGCATCGATTTCCCCGGACGCAATCATTTCCCGCCAATCGGTGAACAGGTGTTTGATGCCATATTGCTTACCGAGTTCGTTCAGGCGATCTTGGTTTCTAGCGGCCAGCGCCACGATCTCTCCGTGCTGGAAACCCTGCAGATTCCGCAGATACATGAATTCCGACCAACCGGAGGTGCCGACCAAACCAACTCTTACGCTCATCCTTCTATTTAATGCTTTTCGGGACTAAAGAGTCGCCCAGTTGCGTTAATTGAGATATGACGGTTATCGAAAAGCTCGGCGAAGGACTTCCGGTTCTAAAAACCAAGGACGGCAAACCCGCGCTCTGTTTGGTGACCGGCGCCACCGGCTATATCGGCGGACGACTCGTTACCGCGCTGCTCGACCACGGTTACCGAGTGCGCGTGCTGGTTCGAAACGCCTCGCGCATTTCCCTGCACCCCTGGATCTCCCAGGTTGAGGTGGTCGATGGCGATGCCGAGGATTCGGCGGTGCTCGACGAAGCCCTGAAGGGCGTTGATGTTGCCTACTACCTGATTCACTCGCTCATGGTGAAAGAGTCGTTTGAAGACTCCGAGGTTTCGCTGGCCAAGGGGTTTGCTGCCGCGGCTGCCAAGGAGAAGGTTCGCCGCATGGTTTACCTCGGTGGAATCATCAACGACGAGGACGACCTCTCCCCTCACATGAGCGCTCGCATGCGAACCGGTGAAATCCTTCGTGCCTCCGGCATTCCAACCATTGAGTTCCGAGCCGGCGTGGTGATTGGTTCCGGCTCGGCATCGTTCGAAATGCTTCGCTACCTCACCGAACGTTTGCCGATCATGACCACACCGAAATGGGTCAAGAACCGAATTCAACCGATTGCCGTTCGCGATCTACTGCGCTACCTGATCGGTGGAGCCAGTTTGCCGGCCGAGGTTTCCGGCGTCTACGACATTTCCGGCCCAGACATCTTCAGCTACGCCGAAATGATGCAGCAGTACGCCTCGGCCGCCGGCCTTCGCAAACGAATCATCATTCCGGTTCCGGTGCTTTCGCCCGGCCTCTCCAGCGGTTGGGTCGGTCTGGTTACGCCGGTGCCGTTCACCCTGGCCAAGCGTTTGGTGGCCAGCCTCAAGCACGAGGTGGTTGCCAAGCCTTCCAACATCAACGAGTTGATCCCTCCGGCAAAGGGCGGGCTGACTCCGTTCAAGCGAGCGGTTGAACTGGCACTCGCCAAAATCAAAACCGCGAACGTGGAAACCCGTTGGTCGGATGCCTCGATTCCTGGCAGCCCGAGCGAGCCACTTCCAACCGACCCCGACTGGGCCGGTGGTTCGCTCTACACCGACGTTCGTGTGGTGGAGAGCCCAGACGACGTGGCAACGGTTTGGGCCAGAGTCGAATCGATCGGCGGTGCCAACGGCTACTCCACGGCGAGTTGGGCCTGGGAGCTTCGCGGCTTTGCCGACAAGATTGTTGGCGGTGTTGGTCTGCGCCGCGGACGACGCGACCCGAACCACCTGGTAATTGGCGACGCGGTTGACTTCTGGCGAGTGGAAGAACTGATCCCGGAAAAGCTGCTGCGGCTTCGTGCGGAGATGAAGATGCCTGGTCTGGCATGGCTCGAATTCCGTCTGGAGAAAACGAATACGGGAACCAAGGTGACTCAAACCGCAACCTATGTGCCGAAGGGTCTACTCGGGCACCTCTACTGGTGGTCGGTTTTCCCGATGCACGGCATCGTGTTCCCGTCGATGGCCAGAAGCGCGGCCGGGCTTTCGAAGCGAACTAAATAACTCGAGCCAAGAATTCTTTGGCGCGAGCGGTTTTCGGCCGCGAGAAGAACTCCTCGGCTTCGCCCTCTTCGGCGATAACACCCTGGTCGAGGAAGATCACCCAGTCGGCAACCTCGCGCGCAAAGCCCAATTCGTGGGTGGCCATCACGATGGTGGTGCCGGCATTCTTGAGGTCGCGAATCAGCTCGAGAACCTCACCCGAAAGTTCTGGGTCGAGCGCGCTGGTCACTTCGTCGAGCAGTAGTAGCTTCGGGTTCAGCGCAACCGCGCGAACGATTGCCGTGCGCTGCTGCTGACCGCCGGAAAGTTTGTCGGGGAACTGGTTCGCCTTGTCGGCGAGGCCGATGCGATCCAACCAACCGAGGGCAATCTCGGTCGCTTCGCGGTCGCTCTTCTTCTGAACCACCTTGAGCGCTAGTTTCACGTTCTCCAGAATGCTCAGGTGAGCAAACAGGTTGTAGCTCTGGAAGACCAGGCCAACGTTGGCGCGCACTTCGTCCTCGTTAATTCCAGGTCGACTGATCTCGTCGCCATCTAGCCAAATCTGGCCGTCGCTGAGTTCTTCAACCAGGTTGAGGCAGCGAAGCATGGTCGACTTACCGGAACCGCTCGAGCCGATGAGCGCAACAATCTGACCGGGGTAAACCTCGAGGTCAACGCCTTTGAGTACCTGGCGGTCGTCGAAGTTTTTGCGAATGTTTTTGGCGAGCAAGCGCGGCTTCGACCAATCGATCTCGGTCATAGCACCGTTCCCATCTGCTCACGTTTAGCCATGCGCGCGGCCAGCCAGTCGGTTAGGCGAACGGTTGGAATTGCCAGCAGCACAAAGAAGAGACCCGCGATGATGTAAGGCGTGAAGTTGGCAAAATGTGCCACTTCGATTTGGGCTCCGCGCACGGCGTCCACTGCGCCAAGCACCGAGATTAGGCCGACGTCTTTCTGCAGGGCAACGAAATCGTTCATCAGTGGCGGTACAACTTTGCGAATCGCCTGCGGAAGAACAACGAGACGAACCGACTGTCCGTAGCTTAGCCCGAGCGAGCGAGCGGCCAAACGCTGCGACGGATGAATCGACTCGATGCCGGCGCGGAACACTTCGGCAACGTATGCCGAATAGGTCAGGGTGAGGGCGATGGTTCCGAGGATTTCCGGAGCAATGCGTCCTAGCCCCTCGATGCGAAGACCTGGGATTCCGAAACCGACCAGATAAAGGGTGATGATCAGCGGCAGACCGCGGAACAGGTCGATGTAGCCCTTGGCCAGCAGGCGAAGCGGAGTGAGGATCGGGTTTCGAAGAGTGGTCAGCAGAGCCAGTAGCAGTGCGAAAACGAGAACCGAAATCGAAGCGAAAACCAGCACGCGAAGGTTCAGCCACAGGCCATCGAGCACGCGCGGGAAAGCCTTGACCGCGGTGTCCCAGTCGAAGAACGAAGTCTGAACTCTCGACCAACCGGGAGTGTTCACCAGGAGCAACCAGGCAACCACGGCAAAGCCGAGAGTGCTCAGGATCGCCGTTATAGTTGAGCGGCGCTTACGCGAAACTCGCCAGGTTTCCCTGGCGAGCTGCGCTTCAGACTTATCGCTCTGACTCATAGAGGTAAGGCTACTTGAGAACAGGTGCTCCCGCGTAACCGGCCAGCCACTTGTCCTGTAGCTTCTTCAGAGTTCCGTTTGCCTTTAGAGCATCAACGGCTGCCGAAACCTTGGCGGTTAGCTTGCTTCCCTTGTCGAGCACCAAACCGAACTGGTCGCCGGTGGCAGCACCCTGAAGCTGGCCAACAATCTGGCCGCCATCTAGTTCAACTGCGGTTAGGTAGAGAGCGGTTGGAAGGTCAACCACAATGGCGTCAACCTGACCGGCCACCAAAGCAGCTTTGGCGTCGTCGTTGCTGTTGAAAGCAAGAGCACCAGCGGTTGGCTGGATTACCTTCTCGATTGCATCGAAGCTGGTGGTTCCGGTGGCAGCACCGATGTTTAGACCCTTTAGGTCGGCGATGCTCTTAGCGCCGGAAGCCTTCGAACCCTTCACTGTGATGACGGTCTGAGTGGTCTCGTAGTAAGGGCTCGAGAAGTCGACGCTCTTCTTACGCTCGTCGGTGATCGAGTACTGCTGCAGGTTGAAGTCGAAGTTCTTTGGTCCTGGCGCAATTGCCTCGTCGAAGGTGGTGCGAACCCAGACCACGTCTGACTTCTTGAAACCAAGTTCCTCGGCTACCGCGTAAGCCACGGCAGCTTCGTAACCTTCGCCACTCTCTGGCTTGTCGCCAACAACCCAAGGCTCGTAGGCAGGGTTACCGGTTCCGATGGTTAGCTTGCCTGCGGTGATGGTTGGCAGTGCGCTCGGGTCGGCCTTCACCGGCACGGTTGGAGCACAGGCTGAAACAGCTAGGACGCTCGCTGCGACTACCGCGGTGACGGCAGCCTTTAGAAAGTTTTTACGGTCGAATGAAAAGGACATATCTTCTCCTGGAGTTTTTCGGGTGGACTTCTATTTTCTCGCTACCCCAAACCAAACCAGCGGTGATTACCTTTTATTTCGCGAGTAGCCCAAGTCTTTCGAGTCGGCGTAGTGCGCCATCCTCGATTGGCGACTCTGGCCCGATCAAAACTCGGATGGCTTTGAGAAGGAATCGCGTGGACGGAATCACCAACCAGCGAGGCCCTGCCGAAAGGCCGAGCATTACTCGATGCTCCGGACGCAGCGACACCACGGCGGCCTGAAATAAAAGACCGTAGGCAGAGCGAACACCGAACGGTAGCGG
>JBDKLA010000046.1:0-3389 GCA_039795835.1 Actinomycetota bacterium
GCGATTAGGTAGATAGCACCTAGCTTCTCTTCAGCAAGCTTTGCAACGTGGTCGTAAACCTCGTCTGAGTAAGGAGGGAACACTGGGTATTCGCTCAGTGGCTTAGCCGACTTAGCAGCTAGGCGTGACTGGGCAGCAACTAGTTCCTTGATGAAAGGCTTTGAAGCCTCAAGACCGGCAGCAACAACAGCTTCGTTTGGAGCGGTTGCGCCCTGGTTCTTCACTAGGTCCCAAGTGTTTTCGGTGGCTTCAGCTTCAACCATCATGATGGCTACGTCTTCAACACCGTTTTCAACAACTACGCGACCAGCAACGACCATGTCGAATACTGCGCGCTCTAGCTGTGAGTGCTTAGGGAAGGCAACCCACTGGTCGTCGATAAGTGCCACACGGACACCACCGATTGGGCCAGAGAAAGGTAGACCTGCAAGCTGGGTCGACATCGAAGCTGCGTTGATCGCAACTACGTCGTATAGCTCGTCTGGGTGAATTGCCATAACGGTTACAACAACCTGGACCTCGTTGCGCAGGCCATCAACGAATGACGGACGTAGCGGACGGTCGATTAGACGACAAGCCAAGATGGCTTCGGTGGTTGGGCGACCTTCACGGCGGAAGAAGCTACCTGGAATCTTTCCGGCAGCGTACATCTTCTCTTCAACATCGATAGTTAGTGGGAAGAAGTCGAACTGGTCTTTTGGCTGCTTTGAAGCAGTGGTTGCTGAGAACAGCATGGTTTCGCCGTCAATGTAGACAGCTGCGGCACCCTGAGCCTGCTGGGCTAGGCGGCCTGACTCGAAACGGATTACACGCTTACCGTGCTTGCCGTTGTCGATGATTGCGTATTCGTATTCTGAGCCATCCATTGGCTCGTGGTTATCTGGACCGGTCATGGTCTCTCCTCTTGTTTCTTCACGCGCGAAAAAACCACACATTTTGCGTGAATCGCGCTGGAGCTATTTGGCGCGGTTAACTGCCCACCGAATGTGGGCTGCCCTGATCTGCAGTAAAGAACCTTGGAATTCTTTCCAAGACCCACCACCGAAGATCAGCAAACGTAGCCGCAAAGCTCTGTTTCTAGGGTAACAGCAGAACCCGACATTGCCTAGAACTAAAAAAACCGCCCCGAGTATACCCGGAGCGGTTTTTCGTAAAGTCAGAATTAGCGACGAAGACCTAGACGCTCGATCAACGCACGGTAGCGGTTGATGTCTACGTTCTGTAGGTAACCGAGTAGACGCTTGCGCTGTCCAACTAGAAGTAGCAGACCGCGACGTGAGTGGTGGTCGTGCTTGTGCTCCTTGAAGTGCTCGGTTAGGTCTTTGATGCGACGCGAAAGCACAGCTACCTGAACCTCTGGTGAACCGGTGTCACCTGGGTGGGTTGCGTACTCAGCGATGATGCTCTGCTTTACCTGTGGGTCTAGAGCCATAGTGGTTCTCCTTTGATTCGCTGCGCGGCGTAAGAAACGGAATGTTTCAAACTCTCTTTATCCGCGGCCGTTACACGGCAACTTCACAAGCCTACCCGTTAGTAGTCGGTGCTTGCAACCACTGGCTGCTTTGGTTGCTTAGTTGGAAGTAGCGTAATTACCAGCTGGAAGATTCCGAAGGCGGCAAATAGAAGGAAAATTCCTAAGAACTGTAATGCGCCCTGCTGGAAAGTTGGATCCTGCGACCAGCGATCGATCAACTGGGTGACTTCTTCATCGGTGATTGTTTCCGACATCGCCGCGGTGGAAATCTCTGTGATGATCGGCCAGTAACTCAGCACCCAGGACACCAAACCAGAAATCGGTATAAGCCCCGGAATAAGCCAGTAAGGAGATACTCCGGCATCGCGGAAACGACGAACTAACAGGGTTAGTTGAGGAATGAAGAAAAACACCGTGTAAGCGATTTGAAATGGGCCACCGAGAAGCGAAACCGATTCCCCGAAAATCTGGTCGATACCTAAAGCGACATCGATTAGTCCAGCAGCGACGCTTACCATGTAGGCAAATAAGACAATCCACCAGTATTCGGCGCGGGTCGATTTACCTCCGAACTGGAAGTACTTCTGCCAAGCCGACTTAATTGCTGCGCCAAAGGTGACCATTAGTTCCCCAAAACCTTTCGGATTTTTTCTATGTCTCGGTTGATTTCTGCAACCAAAGCTTCTACCCCGTCAAACTTAGCCGCTGGACGAATGAATTCAACGTATTCGAGGGTCACGGTTTTGCCATAAAGATCAAGGCCGGCTGGAGCGTCGATTACAAAGGACTCAACCAGGCGAGGCACAGCTTGGAAGGTTTCGTTGATACCAACCGAGTGAGCTGCCGGATACTTCTTGTCTTCAACATAGAGCCAACCGGCGTAAACGCCGTCCAAAGGTAGGAAGCCTTCACAGTCGCGAGACATGTTGGCAGTTGGAAAGCCAATGGTTCGCCCAATCTTAAGGCCGTGCTCAATCACTCCGGTGGTGATGTGGTTTCTGCCTAACAGAGTTGCGGCTGCCATGACCTTACCCTCATTCAGAAGGTCGCGGATGCGAGTGGTTGAAACCGCTTCTCCCCCAACCGTGATGTGAGGAATAACGAAGACTCGGAAACCGAAGCGCGAACCTAGCTCGCGAAGAACTTCAACATCTCCGCCACCTTTGTGGCCGAATCGGAATCCTTCACCAACCACGACGATTTTGGCCTTGAGGGAGTTCACCAGGATGGATTCGACGAATTCGCTTGGCGACATTGCAGCCAACGCTTCGTCGAAGGTCAAAGTAAGCGTTGCATCGATGCCCTGTTCGGCAAAGAGAACCGTTTTTTGGGCTGGACCGATTAGCGGAAGTTTGCATTCGGCAGGATTGAGCAGGGCGTCTGGGTGCCGATCGAAGGTAAGCGCCACTGCGGCAAACAAGTTCTCTTCGGCAAGGTCGACCACTCGGCTAAGCAAAGCCTGGTGACCTAGGTGAATGCCATCGAATTTTCCAATGGTTACTGCGGTGTTGGCGAAATCATCTGTTACCTCAGAAACCGACGACCAGCTAAGCACGCTTTGCCTTACTCAACCACCAAAGGCCCCAAATCGGCAGCAGAAGTGGAACGCAGGCATAGCCAGCGCCGTAAAGCGACCAAACGGTAGCGTGGTGGAATTCGGTTGGCATCACAATCGAGAGAGTGCCTACGACGACTACGCCAACAAGTTCAAAGATCAACGCGTAGGTAGCCAACTTGGTGTAACTCTTGGCAAGCGAGATAGTTGCCACGATGTAAACCAATGCCGATAGTGCGCTGAGGCTGTAGGCAACCGGCGCATCGTTGAACTTAGTGGCTAGTTGGTAAAGTGATCGGGCTGTTGCGGCTAGCGCAAAGATTGCGTAAATCGCAATCAGTAGACGGCCAGGTCCGGTTG
>JBDKLA010000047.1:0-3741 GCA_039795835.1 Actinomycetota bacterium
CAATGGCCTCAGGGTAGGTTGTCCAGTAAGGGGAAGGAAGCAAAACCTCGTCGCCCTCACCAACCAAAACCTGGAACGCCTGGTAAACAGCCTGCTTGCCACCGTTGGTAACAACCACCTGTGAAGCAGGGTAAGAAGTTCCGGAATCCTTCAAAGTCTTAGCAACAATGGCCTCACGCATTTCAGGCAAACCGATCGCCGGTGTGTAGCGGTGGTTCTTAGGGTCGCGAACGGCAACCGCAGCAGCCTCAACAATGTGGGCTGGGGTAGGGAAGTCAGGTTCACCCGCCGCATAAGAAATAACCGGACGACCAGCCGCCTGCAGACTCTTCGCCTTAGCATCCACCTTCAAAGTGGCAGACTCAGCAATGGCAGCAATTCTCTTGGAAATTCGTTCGCTCATACCCTCAAGCCTACCTAGCAAACTATTCGTCACTCTTGAGTTTTTTACCAGAGGCCGTTAACTGTTGCTATTCTCCAATTAGGTGGTCGGTAGCTACCAATTCGAAACTGGGGGACCAATGTTTAGAAAGTTAATTTCAGGATTATCAATCGCTTTCGCATTAGTGGCTTCAACCGTCGTGGGTCAGCCAGCTCAGGCGGTTGGCCCAAGCATTCTTCCTTATCGCTTTGACGTCGTAGCGCTCAAGGCGCTGCCCCATGATCGGGCATTCATTCTGGGTTACATACCAAACGATCGCGGACTCAAAGATTTTGTTGGATATCCAATTGGACCTGATGGCACTCTTGGCGATCAGGTCGTCTTTGAACAGGATGCTCGCATGGCAGTAAATGCCATTGAAGTGTCACCGATAACTCTTTTCAGCGACGGAACAATTGGCCTGGCTTGGGTTAAATACAATGACATCAATCACTCTTCGACCCTGAACGTTCGATTCAGTGCCGATGGCTCTGCTTGGAGCTCGATTTACCACCCAGCACCAACGCAGACTAACTGCACTATCTCTGACGACAGCTGCCGCTACGCAACTCCGAGAGTTGCGCAGGATGGAAAAGGCCAGGTGGCGGTGGCCTATGGCATCAAGGCACAATTTGGAAAAGCCTTTGTATCGGTGAGCAAAGACAAAAGTACTTGGTCTAGCCCGCTGGTTCAGACTTACCCTGGGTATGGTCCAAAGGTCGGATTCATCTACGGTCTTTCGGCTGGAGGCTTCGAAACCGGTGGGCTACTGTGTTACCAAAGCTGCAGTTATTGGATTTCAACTATTGATCCAAAAGCAACGAAATTCAGCGCCAAGGGGAGTTTCGTGCCAGTCTGGGGTTCCAACATTTCCTATGCAGAATTTGGGCAAGTTCAAATGCTCAACCCAACGACGGCTGTAATTCCAATTGCGGCCATGAACAATGATTTTGCTTTTTCTTGGGTTACGTTCTCAACTGTCACCGGAAAGTGGGCGGCACTCAAGACATTAAAGATTCCCGGATCTTCTATTTACTTCAAATCGCCGGTGTCGGCCGCAGATGCTGAGGGAAGGTTCACTTTTGTGTTCTCAACTAAGGCGCTGGATGTCAGCAGAAACCAGACTGGCAGAAACAATTACTTTAAAATCACATTTGAACCGGGAAGTTTGGTTGCAACCAGCACTTTGGTAGGGGATGCTCCTTCGGAAACCCCTCCCGCAATTGCTAGATTCCGAAATCTTTATCTTGATGCCGACAACCAATTCCATTTGGTCATGGACCTTGGTGCTCCAGGATCGGCTGTCGACACCGTTCTCAGTCAGGATGGCTTGAACCATCCACAGACGATTAGCCAGCTTAGGAGCGGGGAAGTTTATTCGGCAGTAACCACCACCAGTGGCGACCAAATTACCTCGGTGACCTCAGATGGATCAATTTTCTACTCGCTGGATGAGAACCACCTTCAACTGGTAAATCAATCCGACAGACCTCGATTGACATCTCCAATCACTATCGTTGGAAAGAACCAGATGGGAGCCACGCTAACGGCTGCAAGCCCGCGTTTCGTTGGCCACAGCCCAGTCGACTCTGTGACGATGGATTGGTATTCCTGCACGACCGCAAATGTTGCCCTAGTCTTTGGTCAAATACCGTCCTCTTGCCATTTGATAAGCACCGGAAGCTCTAACACTTACAAGCTGAAACCAGCTGAAAAGGCAAAATACGTTGCGGTTTCGGCCACTGCTCACATAGGCCAGCTGTCGACAACGGTTCTGTCTAAAACAACCCTGAAGATAAAGTAAATCGGCTTTGCTTTTTAGGGCGGTTGACAGGTAAACTTGCGTAAGTAAGTTGACAACTTCGCCAATCTGGCTAATTTAAATCACCCTTAGATTTCAATCTAGAAGTGTGCCCGTTTTTGGTGAATTGTCGATGCCTTAGGGCGGTGGCTCAATTGGTAGAGCAGCGGTCTCCAAAACCGCAGGTTGCAGGTTCGAGTCCTGTCCGCCCTGCAGCCGAAAGGCATTTAGAAGAAGGAAAGTCTTATGACTGAAGAGCACGACAAGTCTGGTGAAGACCTAGTCGAAAAGGCGAAGGCTGATCGCAAGCGCGCTCGCGGCCCAATCGCACGCATTCTTCTTTTCATTCGCCAGGTAATCGCCGAGCTTAAGAAGGTCACCCGTCCAACCGTGGCGGAGCTTCGTAACTACACCTTCGTGGTGCTCGGTTTCGTAGTTGTAGTGATGGTTATCATCACCCTCCTCGACTGGGGCTTCGCAGCTCTCGTCGTTTGGGCCTTCAACCCATCAACCAAGTAGTTTTTAGCAAGTAATTAAGGAAGTTACGATGACTGAATTTGAGCGCGAGGACGAGCTGAACTCGGCCCAGGACGCCGTTGCCGACGAGCTAGAGCTTTCGGCCGACGACGCTTCGGCTGAAGAGGTCGCCGACCTTTTGGTAGACGAGACCCCAGCCGAGGTTGAGGCTGTTCACGTTACCGAGCTAGAAGACGAAGTTGTTGAAGTTCCTGTTGCTGCTCCTGCTGCAGCAACCAGCGACGACCCTTACGACCAGTTCTTCGCAGACTTCAAGGCTCAGCCAGGCAAGTGGTACATCATCCACAGCTACGCCGGCTACGAGAAGCGCGTGAAGCAGAACATTGAGAACCGCAAGCTTTCGCAGCCTGGTGGCGAGGATGTTTACCAGATCGAGGTTCCACTAGAGGACACCGTTGAGATCAAGAACGGTCAGCGCAAGCTGGTCACCCGCGTGAAGGTTCCTGGCTACGTTGTAGTTCGCATGGACATGACCGAAGACACCTGGGACCTAATCCGTCACACCCCTGCAGTTACCGGTTTCGTTGGCAACTCGGCCAACCCAAGCCCACTGCGTCCTCGCGAAGCTTTCGACATGTTGAAGAAGTGGCTATTCGAACTTCCTGAAGAGGCTGCCGCCAAGGCTGCTCAGAAGGGCTCGGTTGCCGTCAAGGGCAAGTCGAAGGCTGTTCCAATCACCACCGACTTCAAGGTTGGCGAGAGCATCATGATCCGCGACGGTTCGTTCGCAGGTCTACCTGGAACCATCTCTGAGATCAAGCCTGAGAGCAACAAGCTAACCGTCCTCGTTTCGCTGTTCGAGCGTGAGACCCCGGTTGAGCTTGGCTTCGAGCAGGTCGGCCCTCTCAACTAACCACCCACAATTTTTCAAAAACCAAAGTAAAAGGAAAACATAATGGCACCGAAGAAAAAGATCACCGGCATGATCAAGCTTCAGATCCAGGCAGGCGCTGCTAACCCAGCTCCACCTATCGGACCTGCG
>JBDKLA010000048.1:0-8164 GCA_039795835.1 Actinomycetota bacterium
GTGAGGTTGATTTGACCGCGTGGGCGAATTCGCGAATCTTTTCGCGGCCAACCAGGTATGGGTCGGTGGCCGGATAAGTCTTGCCCTGAACGTTTGGATTTACCACGGGTCTAGTTAAGCAGGTTTGTGCGAGTATGCGCGAGCGCCGCCAATAAGTCGCCGGTTAAAGCGAAAAGCAGCACCGAAGTGCTGCTTGAAGCTTGAGTAGCTGGAGCGGGACTTGAACCCGCGACCCCACGATTATGAGTCGTGTGCTCTAACCAACTGAGCTACCCAGCCGCGATACAAAAAAGTGGGCACTAGGCCCACTTCGAGCCCCGAGCGAGGATTGAACTCGCGACCCCTTCCTTACCATGGAAGTGCTCTACCACTGAGCTATCAGGGCGAAGCTCTTTTCTTACCGAAAAAAGCAACCAGAGAAGATTAGCACGATTATTTTGCTGCTGGCAAACTCCAGATATTGATCGACATCTTGTCGCCCGGCAGGTGAATCATCTTCTTGCCGACCTTGAGCTTGCCGCCACCGAACAGGTTCACTGCCTGGCCTGCGCCATAGATCGAATCGACGTCGAACTTGATCTCTTCGTCCTTGCCGCGGGTTGCAGCTACCAGCACCGACTGCTTCTTGCTCTCGCGAATAAAGACGATTGCCTCCTTCGAGGCATACAAGAAGCGCATCGAGCCATCGACCAGCGCCGGGTTCGTCTTGCGAATCGCAGCGAGTTGGGCGTACGTCTCAATCATCTGAGTGTCGTGCGGACGCTCATTGTTCCACGGCAGCGGAGTGCGCGAGTTCTCGCCGTTGAAGCCGTCGAGACCGAACTCGTCACCGGCCCACACCACAGGAATGCCAGGGAAGGTGAACTGCAGACCGGCACCAACGCGCTGAGCACCCTTGCGGGTGAAGGTCTTGAAACGCGGGATGTCGTGGGTGTCGAGCGCGTTCATGTTGTGCTGACGCACGTGCCATGGGAACGAAGCGATGAAGCGCTTGTGGGTTTCGACAAACTGCATGCCGTCTAGCTGGCGAGCACCGATGCCCATGTAGGTGATGAAGCCCTTGTTCTGCGGGTTCGCCATCCAGCGCCAGAGCGGCTTGGTGAAGTTCGCATACGTCATCGCACCCTGCCAGCCATCGCCCTGAACCTCGAACGATGGGTCGCCGGTGTATTCACCGAGCAGGATCGTGTTCGGGTTGATGTCGTGCATGGTCTCGCGAACGATGCGCGCGACCTCCTTTGACATGTCCTGGTCCCAGATGCGACCGGTCATGTTGGCCACGTCGATGCGCCAACCATCGAGGTTGTATGGCGCCTTGAGCCACTTGGCGACCACCGAGGTCTTGCCCTGAATGAAGCGCTTGCGCAACTCCTGCGAGTTCCAGTTGAACTTCGGCAGGCTAGGCACGCCCCACCACGACTCATACTTGGTGTTCTTTTCGCTGAAGTAATAGAAGTCACTCTCAGGCGCGCCAGGCTTTTTGTATGCGGCCTGGAACCACTCATGCTTGTCGCCCGAGTGGTTTGAGGTGAGGTCACCGATGACCTTGAAGCCCATCTTGTGAGCAGCTTCGACGAGAGCGATCAGCGCCTTGTCGCCACCGAGCAGAGGGTCGACTTTGCTGAACGAGGAAGCGTCATAGCGGTGGTTCGATCCGGCTGGGAAGAACGGGGTCAGGTAAAGCATGGTGACACCCAGCTTCTTGAGGTGATCAAGGTGCTCGATGATGCCCCAGATGTCGCCGCCGAAGAACTGCTCGCTAGTTGGGTAACCGGTGCCGGTGACCTCTTCACCCCAACCCTTTGGCACGGCCCAGTCAGGCAGCTTGTGCTTGTCGGCGTGCTTTGAACGAGCGAATCGGTCAGGGAAGATCTGATACATGATGGTGCCCGGACCCCAGGTCGGGCCTGATGACCAGACATTGATTCTGAAGTCGTTGATGTCTGGCTGCTCCATGTCGCTGAAGCCCAGGGTGTTCAACCAGAAAACGTCATCGTTTTCGGTGACGAAGCACCAGCGATAGAAGATCGACGGGTTGTACATCGTGATGGTTCCCTCGAACCACAACCAACCGTCGTTGCTCTTGATCAGCTTGGCCGGAGCCTGCAAAAACGCTTCACCGTTCTCGCTCTGACGAACGATGACCTTGGCAAGCTTGCCGATCTTGGCTTCAAACTTCGGGTGTACGCGGACGCGTACCTTAACCTTCTCGAGAAGCTTTGGCTTCTGGTTTGGAATGTAAAGAGCCGAGCCGTCGTGATGTGGCTGCAAAGAAAAATCGAGGGACATACTGCAAGTGTATGTCCCTCGATTTTCTGTAAACGCTTACGTTACTAACCCTTTACCGCACCACCAGTTAGACCGCTAACGATGTAGCGCTGGAGGTACATAAAGAGGATGACAACCGGGATTGCCGAAAGGATTGCGCCAGCACAGAACATTGCCCAGTCCTTCGAGAACGGGTCTGAAACGAACTGCTGCAGACCGACCGCGAGGGTGAGTGATTCTGGGGTGCTGAGCACAACCGAAGCG
The DNA here is from genome assembly GCA_039795835.1 of Actinomycetota bacterium. Classification (GTDB taxonomy): domain Bacteria; phylum Actinomycetota; class Actinomycetes; order Actinomycetales; family Microbacteriaceae; genus Rhodoluna. The sequence continues at coordinate 2,533 of JBDKLA010000048.1, forward strand.
AGCACGAAGTCGCTGGTGATACCGATGAACGAGAGCAACACGTTGACCGCGAGGATCGGAGTAACCAACGGAAGGATGATGGTGTAGAAAATCTGGGTGTGAGTTGCACCGTCAATCTTCGCTGCCTCATCCAGTTCCTTTGGCACGGTGTTGAAGAAGCCGTACATCAGGTAGGTACCGGTGCCGAGTGAGCCACCCATGTAGGCCATGATCAGACCGACCGAGCTCGATAGACCCAGAATCGGGAACACCTTGCCGGCCTCGCTGAGGATGGTGAAGATCGCGACCAGACCGAGAACCGATGGGAACATCTGGATCAGGATCAGCGACATCAGACCCGCACGACGACCACGGAAGCGGAAACGCGAGAACGAGTATGCCGCGAGGGTCGAAAGGAACACCGAACCGATAGCGGTTACTACACCGATAACCATCGTGTTGATGTACCAGAGGCCAAACGGACGGTTTGGGTCCTGGAACAGCGCGATGTAGTTGACGAGGTCGAACGAACGGAATAGTCCGGTCTGACCTTCAACCGATGAGTTCTTCACGAACGACACCGACAGGATGTAGAGGATTGGGAAGATGGCGTAAACACAGACCATCAGACCAACAACGTGACGCCAACCAAGTGCCAGAACCCACTGACCAAAGGTCATGCGCTTCTTTGGCAGGATGAGCGGCTGTTCGATAGTGGTACTCATTATGCGAGGTCCTCCAAGGTGCGGGTGCGACGGAAGCTGATGTACGAGATCGTTCCGACGAAGAGGAAGATCAGTACAGAGAAGGCGCTGGCAAGACCGTAGTCACGACCGTGACCAGTCGAGAACGCAATCTTGTAAACGAAGGTGATCAAGATGTCGGTTCCACCAGCATCGAGGTCGCCGGCCGAGATGTCGGTCGGACCACCACCTGTCAACAGATAGATCAGCGTGAAGTTGTTGAAGTTATACGCGAACGATGACACGAGCAGCGGCGCGAGGGTAATCATCAACAGCGGGAACTTGATCAGACGCATCTGCTGCCACGGAGTAGCACCATCGATGACGGCAGACTCGGTTAGCTCGGCAGGGATTGCCTGGAGTGCACCGGTTGAGATCAAGAACATGTATGGGAAGCCCAGCCATAGGTTCGCCAGCAACACCGCGAGTCGAGCCCATCCCTCTTCGGTCAACCACGGGATGTGATTGCCGTTGAGGATGACGTTGTTGATGAAGCCGTTGTCGGTGTTGAACAGACCCTTCCAGACGTATGCCGAGAGGAAGCCCGGGAACGCATACGGAAGAATCATGAATGCGCGGTAGAGCTTCTTGCCTCGCATGTCTTCACGGTTGAAGAGCAGCGCTAGTGCCAGACCCAGGATGAAGGTCGAGACCACCGAGCTGATTGCGAAGATGAAGGTCCACGAAATGATCTTCAACAGCGGACCACGAAGACGGGTGTCGCTGAAGATCTTTTCGTAGTTCTGAGTGCCGATGGTGGCCACCCAACCGATGTCGATCTTCTCGGCCTTTAGGTCGCCGTTGATGTGGAAGAAGCCGTCACTTGAAGGCTTGAACACTGCACCATCCGAGACACGGGTGAAGGTCTGGGCCTTCTCGTTCCAGTTCATCTGGAACTTGTACTGGAACGCGCTAGCGCCATCTTCGGTGCGGATGAAGATTGGTGAGCCTTCAGCAATCAAGACCTTGGTGTCGAAGACCTTCTCCTGAATCTTGCTGATGTCGTTGTCGCTCAGAGTGGTGTAGCCCTTGAGGTGATCGGCAACACCGTCACCGTTCTCGTCGGTTGCATCGGTGGTCACGGCTAGCGGGACGTCCTGGGTGCCGACGAAGGTCTTGCCGAAGGTGGTGCTGCCGTCGGCCTGCATGTTGGTTTCGGTTGCGATGAAGCCGAGCACGCCAGCGCCATCCTTGACGACCGAAACGGTGTAGTAAGGAACCTTGACTGCGCCTGCAGGTGCCGCGCCAGCTGCATCAGGGCCTACTGGGTTGCCCGAAGCATCGACGATGACCTTGCCATTGGCGTCAACGTAGTCGGCAACGCCGTCCTGGTTGTTGTCCTGGCCGGAGTCGGCGTAGCTGTCGAAGTCGGTGTCGATCTGGTTGTATGACGCGAGACGAATTGCGTTTACCGCGGATGCCTGGTCGCTGTTGTGCATCGAACCGAAGTTGGTGAATGAGATGTAGCCAGAGAAGACCACGACATAAACCTGGAACACCAGAAGGAACAGGAGTCCAGGGGTCAGGTACTTGGCTGGTAGGCCTCCGCGACGTAGGTAGAGGAAGCTGACTACAAGCGCAACGATAAGCACGCCGGCGACGCCGATGTACTGGCGCTTCATAAGAAGTAGGTATGCGGTGAAGACCGCGAATGCGTCAAGCAGGCCGAGGGCCACAATCTTGATCAAGGTTCCGCGCAGGCTTGGGGTTCCTCCGTCATAGAGGCTCTTAATGCTCTTGCGCTTGATTCTGTCGAGCTGTTTCATCTCGGCAGTTTGCTTTTCTGCTTTCACGTGTTGCACCCTTCGTCTGAAAGCTGGGAACTCTTTGCGGTGAAAGGATAAGCCACCGCTCGAGGTAAATCTTTTAGAAATGAAAACCGGGACCCCGGTAATCCAGGGTCCCGGTCCACATTTGTTTTAGCTAGCTATTAACCAGCGTCAACGATCTTCTGGATAGCAGCGACCATTGAAGCCCAGTCGCCCTCAGGGTCCTTCGACTTGCCAGTTACGATGGCAGCCTCAGCCTTACCCCACTTGTCCCAGACCGAGTCCATTGCAACGATGTTAGGCATTGGAACTGCGGTTAGACCGGCAGCAGCGAAGCCTGCAATGTTCTTGTCTGAGCCAGCAGCCTTGATCGACAGCTTGTTAGCTGGGATACGTCCGCCGTCCTTGTAGATCTGGGTCTGTACAGCCTGCGAGGTCAAGAAGGTGGTGAGAAGCTTGGTAGCTGCAACCTTGTTCTTCGACTTTGCGCTTAGGTAGAAACCACGTGCACCAAGGAACTGCTTGGCCTGGTAGCCACCAGCTGATGGGAATGGGTCGATCGAGTAACCGGTGGTACCAAGACCATCACACTTACCCTTGACGCCGTCACGGATTGAGTTGGTTGCCCATGGGCCGGTGATCCAGTAAGCCTTCTTGCCAGTGGCGAGGTTACAGATCAGGTCGTCCCAGCCGATGCCGGCCTTCAGGTTGTTCTTCTGGTCTGCAAGCCAGCCAGCGAAGTTAGCACCGTTTGAGCCACCCATACCAAGAGTGGTGGTCCAACCGTTGTTCCAGGTGAATACTGGAGCGCCGAACGACGACTGTAGTGGGTAGAAGTGGTAAGGGTCACCACCGGTAGCGTCGAAGCCGATCTCTACGCCGTTCTTGACCATTTCTGCCCAAGTCTTAGGAGCGGTAGGAGCTGCCTTTACGTTACGGAGAACTGCAATGTTCTCGGTTGCCATTGGCACACCGTAGTTCTTGCCCTGGAATAGGAACGCAGCAACTGCAGGAGCGGTTAGCTGAGCCTTTGCAGCGCCTAGGTTGATTGGTGCAACCGAACCCGAAGCAACGAGCTTGCCGGTCCAGTCGTGTGCACCAGCCATGATGTCAGGCGCGTTGCCTGCACCCGAAGCGGTGATGAAAAGGTCACGGAGCTTGCCGAAGTCCTTGACGACTACGTTGACCTTTACGTTGTTGGCCTTCTCGTATGACTTGAGGACGGTGGTCAGCGACTTAGCGACCATGTCATCTGCCCATACGGTGATGGTGGTTGCGGCGTATGCAGGGGTGCTCATTGCGAGCATTGCACCTGCGGCTACGGTCGCAACTGCAGCTGCGACGCTGCTCTTGCGGATCTTCATTTGTAACCTTTCGAACTACGTAGTAGATGAAGGACTTGCAATCAAGTCCTGACCAATAAACATCCTGTAAGCGCTTACAGACAAACTGAGTCGCGAATTTCTCGATAACTTTCTGGTCACGAAAAATAAACTGATCGTTAACCTCGAGTTTGTCGTTTTAATCAACAAATACAAGGGGTTCACAGGCGACATACAGGAATGCATATTTCGTTGTAAAACATCTCGCGATTTGCAAGCGCTTACACGAAAATCGCTGAAATCAAGCGTGTAACTTAATCACCATGTCGAATTCAGAACTGCTTTTTGAGACACCTGCAAACGCTGAATGGTGGCGCTCATCCGTCATCTATCAGATTTATCCGCGCAGCTTTGCTGACGGAAACGGTGATGGCATGGGTGACCTGGTCGGCGTGACCCAGCGTCTTCCAAAACTTGCAGAGCTTGGCATCGACGCAATCTGGTTCTCACCATTTATGAAGTCCCCGCAGCGCGACGCCGGTTACGACGTTTCTGATTACTGCGACATCGACCCGCTATTTGGCACCTTGGCTGACTTTGACGCACTCGTGGTTGAGGCAAACAAGCTCGGCATCAAGATCATCGTTGACCTGGTGCCTAACCACACATCTTCAGACCACCCGCTGTTTCAGGCAGCACTTGCCGCAGCACCTGGTTCGCCAGAGCGTGACATGTACATCTTTGCCGAGGGTAAGGGTGAGAACGGCGAGCTGCCACCGAACAACTGGCCTTCGGTCTTCGGCGGCAACGCTTGGACTCGCGTCACCGAGGCCGACGGCAAGCCGGGCCAGTGGTACCTCCACATCTTTGACTCATCCCAGCCTGATTTGAACTGGAAGAACCCGAAGGTTCTCGACTTCTTTGACGACGTGTTGCGTTTCTGGCTCGACCGCGGCGCAGCGGGCTTCCGTGTAGACGTTGCTCACGGCCTGGTCAAGCGCGAGGGCATGCCAGACATGCTCGTGCTCGACACCACCATGGGTGGCGCCAAGCCTGAGAGCGAAATGACTCTCGAGGAACTCGAGATCGCAAACCCGTACTGGGGTCAGTCTGGCGGTCACGAAATCATTCGTCGCTGGCGCCGAATCTTGAACGAATACGACGACCGCCTAATGGCAGCCGAAGCTTGGGTTATGCCGCTCAGCCGCATGGCTAACTACGTGCGTGCCGACGAGTACCACCAGACCTTCAACTTCGGCTACCTCGAGACTCCGTGGGATCGCGAGAAGCTTGAGAAGGTTGTCACCGAGTCGCTCGAGCAGTTCGGCAGCGTCGGCGCTCCATCGACCTGGGTGCTCAGCAACCATGACGTGATTCGTCACGCTACGCGCATGGCGTACCCGCTTGATAAGTTGCCAAAGCAGGGCGATGGCATCGGCCCAGACAGCCCACAGCCCGACGAAGCGCTCGGTCAGCGCGTTGCACGTGCGGCGACCGGTTTCATGCTCGGGCTGCCTGGTGGCGCATACATGTATCAGGGTGAAGAACTCGGCCTGCCGGAGCACACGACTCTTGAGGGCAAGTACCGCGAAGACCCGACCTACTTCCGCACCAAGGGTGAGCGCGTCGGCCGCGATGGCTGCCGCGTTACCCTACCGTGGGAGGCCGGCGTCAATGAGTCGAACGGCTTCTCGAGCACTGGCAAGTCATGGTTGCCGCAGCCTGACAGCTACCGCAAGTATTCGCGCGACCTGCAGGAAGGCGTCGCTGGTTCGACCCTCGAGCTTTACAAGCGCCTGCTCAAGGTTCGCAAGGAACT
>JBDKLA010000049.1:0-4509 GCA_039795835.1 Actinomycetota bacterium
CGGTCTTGGTGACTTTAACCTGAATGGTTCCGTAGGCGTAGTCGATCGGGTCGGAGGTTGCCGACTTGGTTCCGTTGGCATTGGAGGTAACCCCGGTAGTCGAACCGAACAGCACGGTGAGAGCATTCGGGTTCAAAAATAGGTCGATACCAACCGCGCCGAGAATCGAAACCACCGCAATGGTAATCGTGGAAGCGAGGTACTTTCGCTTTCCGCCGACCGGCTTCTGAAAGGTGTAAAGGTTAGAACTTTGCAATTGCGTCCTTCAGTGCCTTCTTGAATGCCGAAGTTGTGTAGGTGGCTCCACCCATGTTTCCGAAGTTGGTTCCGTTCGCCGAAACTGCGGCCTGAATTAGTCCTGGGAACGCTCCACGACGACCGCCAGTTGCCTCACAAACAACACAGGTGACGTCGGTGATCTTTCCATCAACCTTGGTTACCGAGAGCTGAATGTTTGACCCGAAAACAGGCTCAAAGGCCGACCCGGTTTTGGTTCCCGAAACTCCGGCAGTGGTTGGAGTTGTCGGGGTGGTCGTGGTGCCGGTCGACGAAGAGGAACCGGTTGACTTTTTGGTCGTTGTGGTCGACTTCTTGGTTGAGGTCGACTTTTTAGTAGTGGTCGTTGCCTTCGTGCCAGTATTCGAATTGCTGGTTGTGGTGTCGGTCGTGCTAGTGGTCGTCGAAGTTGTGGCTGTGTCCGAGGTCACAGTTGCAGCTGTGGCGGTTGCGGTTGGCAGACCGAGCTTCGCGGTGGCTACCAGCACACCGATTCCGGCTAGTCCTACGAAAGTTTTAGTTGCGCTTCTCACCAGGCGAACTCCTCTGCGTGAATCTGGCTGGCTGGGGTGCCAACTCGTTGTAGCGACTTTTCAACCGCGTGGGTCCATGGACCAGGGCCACAGATGTAAACGTCTGACTCGGAAACGTGTGGGTTCATTTCGAGTAGGCGAGTGTGGTCTGGAAGATCGTTTAGGTGACCAGGCAGCCAGGAGTTTGCGGCTCCGCGCTTTCCGGAAAGCACGTGTAGGCGGAATCCGCGCTGACGAGCTACGTGCTCAAGTTCGGTAAGTAGCGCTGCGTCCTCGTAGCTGCGAACGCGGTAGATGATGGTGATGTCGCCAGGACGAGCTGCCATGGACTCTGCGAGTGCACGAATTGGAGGGGCACCAACACCGGCACAGATCAGGGTGACCTTTTCACGAGTGCGACGCTCTTCGGTGAAGACACCGTAAGGGCCTTCCAGGAAGACGCGGGTTCCAACCTTTAGATCTGGAAGCTTCGAGGTGAAGTCGCCGCGGTCGCCGATGGTGAAGCGAACGAATCGATTGTTTGGTGCTGCCGAGATCGAGAATGGGTGAGGCTTGTCCCAGTTAGCGGCGTTCATGATGCGAAGCATGTAGAACTGCCCGGCCTGGCCACCGAGGCGTTCAAGGCCGCGACCCGAGAGGTAGATCGAGATGGTGTCGCTCGACTCGCGAACAATCGACGAAACGCGAAGGCCGAGACCGAGGTTGAGAAGCAGTGGGCCGAGTGCGCGGTACCAAACCACGTTTAGTGCCACGAAGAGGTAAAGCGAAACCCAGAACAGAGTCTGTAGGGGCTTACCGGCGATGTCGGAACCGGTGGAGAACTGGTGAGGAACGGCAACCAGGATCGACACGTAGGCAAGCAGGTGGATGATGTACCAAACCTCGTAGCTGAGCTTCTTGCGAGCGGCGTTGATCGAGGTAATCACTACGACAATCATCAGTGCGAGGCCGACGGTGGCACTCCACATGTCTGGAACCGATACAAACAGGGTGACCATTTCGGCCACGACCGACTTGCCGTCGGCGATGGCGAACTGGATTAGCGAGGCAAGGAAGTGTGCCGAGATGATGTAGAGCACCGGCTTGCCGAGCTTCTTGTGGGCAACGGTCACCTTGTCGTGGCCGTAAAGCTTGTCGAGCCATGGCACTCGTGAAACGAGCAGGGTCTGAATTAGAAGCAAGTCGGTACCGATTAGTGCGGTTAGGCGGCTGGTCGACTGAAGGATGTCGTTTAGGTTTCCGAACTTGGCAAGACCGCCATCGAGGAAGAACATCGAGGCAACAAAGATCACCGTGGCCCAGGCGAAGGTCTCGATGATGTCTTGGGAGCGCTTGAGCTGAAGCCACTTCTTGGCCCCGAGGCGAACGCGCGTGTTCGGTGGGGTCAGGGTTAGCTGAGGTGCGCTTTGGTTCATGCGTCTAAGACTGGTAGAGAAACTTGGGAGTTTCCTGAGAACAACCTGTGTGATTGCGCTTAATGATTTTGGCCATTTCGGGAGTAATCTTCACAATATGACCGACCTACCGCTTCGCAGAAGCTTCAAAGACAGCCACGGCATCGAAATCGTTTTCTGGGAATGGCCGGTGGCCAACCCGAAGGCAGCGGTACAGATTGTTCACGGCATCGGTGAACATGCCCGCCGCTACGACCACGTTGCGGCAAAACTCAACTCGCTCGGTTACGCGGTCTACGCCGACGACCACCGCGGCCACGGTCAAACCGGCAAAGGAATGGTCGCGGCCGGTATCACCAAGAAGCAGGGTTACCTCGGCCCAGGCGGCATGGACGCCGTGCTCGGCGAGGTTCGCCAACTAACTGAACTGATGAAAGCCGAACACCCAAACACCAAGCTCGTAATGATCGGTCACAGCTGGGGTTCGATGCTCGCTCAGCGCCTCTACGACAAATACTCCAGTGACCTCAGCGCTTTCGTGCTCAGCGGTTCTTCGCTATTGATCCCAGGCATCATCAACGGCGGAAAGCTCAACAAGAAGTGGGCTCACCTGCCAAACGCCACAGGCGGAGAATGGCTCAGCCGCGACCTCGAGGTTGGTCGCAAGTTCCGTGAAGACCCGCTCAACTTCGGCGAATCTTTCGCAACCGTGGTTGGTCTAATCGACACCCTGAAACTCATGGGTCGACCAAAGAAAACAATCGACACCAGCGTGCCGATCCTGATTCAGGTTGGTAGCGACGACTCGCTAGCCGGCGAACGTGGAAATGTGCTTTTGGCTAACGCCTACCGCAAACTCGGCGTGGACGACATCGTCCTCTTTGTTTACGAAGGCGCTCGTCACGAAATTTACAACGAGACCAATAAGGAAGAAGTGCTCAACGATCTAGCCAAGTGGCTAGAGGCACACCTTTAGTTTCTTGGCGGAAGCTTGCAAGACGCCACCGCGTCTTCGATTGAGATAGCCAAGAGGTCGTGCGTCTCCGGGCGCTTCTCCATGTAGCGAACCACGTAGGAACAGGTTGGCTCCACAAGCACGTGCTGGTTGGCGCGGATGTCTTCGAAAGCTTCGCGAATCAGAATCGCGGCCAGGTTCTTACCCTGGTGAGCAGGGTTCACAAAGGTGTGGTCGAAAACCCAACGGTCACCCTTCGGTGTGTAGGTGGCCTCGCCAACTTCTTCTCCGTCTAGGAAGATTGCGTAGCGGTTTCGGTCTGCCTGGTGAATTACATCAGTGCTCATGTGCGTTAATCTCTTCTATGTGTCCGACTCTAAAAATCTAGTCCTCTTCGGGGATAACCTCGAGCACCTGAAAAAGATGGCGGACGAGTCGGTTCAACTCATCTACATCGACCCACCTTTCAACACCGGACGCCGCCAAACCCGCGGAAAGTCGACCACCACACGCACCGAAACCGGTAGCCGAGTTGGCTTCAAGGGTCAGCGTTACGAGATCGTTCGTGAGACGGTGCTTGGCTACGACGACGAATTCGCCGACTACTGGAGTTTTCTGGAGCCGAGACTCGAGGAAGCCTGGCGACTCCTCAACGAGACCGGCACCCTTTACCTTCACCTCGACTACCGCGAGGCTCACTACGCCAAGGTGCTACTCGATGCGCTGTTTGGCCGCGAAAACTTCCTCAACGAAATCATCTGGGCCTACGACTACGGAGCAAAATCCAAGAGCCGCTGGCCGGCCAAGCACGACACCATCCTGGTTTACGTGAAGAACCCCGAGAAGTATTACTTCGATTCCGCGGCGGTAGATCGCGAGCCTTACATGGCTCCCGGCCTGGTCACCGCTGAGAAGATCGAAAAGGGCAAACTTCCCACCGACGTCTGGTGGCACACCATCGTCTCGCCGACCGGCACCGAGAAGACCGGCTACCCAACTCAGAAACCGATTGGTATTTTGCGCCGCATCATTCAGGCGTCGTCGAAGCCGGGCGATCTCGTCCTAGATTTCTTTGGCGGTTCGGGAACCACCGGTTTTGTTGCCGCTCAGCTCGAACGTCGCTTCATCCTTATAGACCGAAACACCGAAGCCATCGACGTTATGCGAGCCCGTTTCGCTTCGGCCGACGTTCCTGTAGATTTTCGCGACTAATCGCGAACACCACCGCGAAGGTCAGCCCGATGATTAGCGTGGCAGCGGCCATAGCCATTCCGTAGTTCTGCCCGCCCGGCTTTGAGATCAGGGTGTAGAGAACCGTCGGAAGTGTGGCCTGATCGCCGTAGGCCAAGAG
>JBDKLA010000050.1:0-7480 GCA_039795835.1 Actinomycetota bacterium
GCGAAGACCCACTAGACATCCCGGTTGGTTTGAGCTCTCGCCAGGGAACCATCTCGTTCACCGTTCTCCCTGCCGATGAAGCTGCCGGTCGATGCACCGCAGACGGCGGCGACGCCAGCAACGGTCTGTTCGGCTCGATCTCGATCCTCGACATTGGCCAGTGTAAGGTCACCATTACCCAGACTGCCGATGGCGAATGGTTCGCCGGTGAATCGATCATCATCATCGTGAATGCGGTTGCCCGAACCACCCCAGCCGGACCAGACAACGGCGACGCAACCCTGGTTCCGTCGAACGAATTGGCCGACCTGATCGACCCAACCGATCCAGACGACCCGACCACGCCTCCGGTTCAGCTCACCATCGACCCGTCGGTGGCCGCTACCTACAACTTCGGCAGCGAAGATGGAATCGACTACGACCCAGTAACCGGTCGTCTAAACATTCGCTCGAGAACCGCTCTGGTTGGTATCTGGTCGGCTAAGTTCACCTCGCCAAACCCAAGCCTCAAGTGGTTCAAGGTTCCTGGCAAGGTCGTAAAGGGTGTTCAGCAGTTCGGTGCGCCGACCAACGTTTGTACCACGAACCTCACAGTCAAGAAGGACCCTAAACTCAAGAAGAAGGTCACTCGCATCGTTGGAAACGGTTGCTACCTAACCGATGCTGGCAAGGCCGCGATGACCGGAATTGGTATTCAGAAGATTAAGGTCAAGTACAAGAAGACCCGCCAGTACGCCAAGACCGGTCTCGACTACCAAGGCACAGCTAAGGCGAAGAAGCGCATCCTGAAGAAGGTAAACCGCACGATCGTGCTAAAGATTGGGCGCAGAGCCTAAAACTTCAAATAGTTTGAAAAACTATTCCCACTCGATGGTGCCCGGTGGCTTCGAGGTTACGTCTAGTACGACTCGGTTCACACCCTCGACCTCGTTGGTGATCCGGTTCGAAATCTTGGCTAGTACATCGTAAGGAAGACGCGACCAGTCGGCGGTCATGGCGTCCTCGCTTGAAACCGGACGAAGCACGATTGGGTGGCCGTAGCTTCGGCCATCACCCTGCACGCCAACTGAGCGAACATCCGCGAGAAGCACAACCGGGCACTGCCAGATCTGGGCGTCGAGGCCGGCTGCGGTTAGTTCGTGGCGCACGATGGCGTCGGCCTTGCGAAGCAGGTCGAGGCGCTCTTTGTTTACTTCGCCGATGATGCGAATTCCAAGACCTGGGCCTGGGAATGGCTGGCGCTGAACAATCTCGTGTGGCAGACCAAGCTCGGCGCCGATGGCGCGAACCTCGTCCTTAAAGAGAGTACGAAGTGGCTCAACGAGTTCGAAGTCGAGGTCGTCTGGGAGGCCACCAACGTTGTGGTGGCTCTTAATGCCTGCAGTGGCGCCGCCGCCAGACTCAACCACGTCTGGGTAGAGAGTTCCCTGAACCAGGAAGCGGATCGGGCGGTTGTCGGCCTTCGATTCTTCGATGAGCGCTGCTTGGGCCTCTTCGAAGGTGCGAATGAATTCGCGGCCGATAATCTTTCGCTTGGTCTCCGGGTCGGTGACTCCGGCCAGGGCGTCCAGGAATTTCTTCTCGGCATCAACCACTACCAGGCGAATGCCAGTTGCGGCTACGTAGTCGCGTTCAACCTGCTCGGCTTCGTCCTGGCGAAGTAGACCGTGGTTCACGAACACGCAAACGAGCTGGTCGCCGACGGCCTTGTGAACGAGAGCTGCTGCCACTGCCGAATCGACACCGCCGGAAAGTCCGCAAATTACGCGGTCGGTGCCAACCTGAGCGCGAATCTTTTCAACCTGCTCGGCAATTACGTTGCCGGAGTTCCAGGTTGCCGGGATGCCGGCGGCGTTGTGAAGGAAGTTCTCCAGCACGTTTTGACCGAACTGCGAGTGCTTCACCTCTGGGTGCCACTGCACGCCGTAGATCTTTTTCTCGCTGTTGGCAAATGCTGCTACCGGAGTGGTTTCGGTCGAAGCCAAAACCTCAAAGCCGGCCGGAGCTTCCATCACCTGATCGCCGTGGCTCATCCAGCAAATCTGCTCCGCGGGCTGGCCAGCCAAAATCTCGCCGCCGGCACGAACCTTAAGTTCGGTGGCACCGTATTCGCGCTTACCGGTCTTGTCCACGCGGCCGCCGAGTGCGTTGGCCAGGGTTTGGAAGCCGTAGCAAATTCCTAGGACGGGAATGCCAAGTTCCAAAATTGCAGGATCGAGCTGTGGCGAGGCGTCCTCGTAAACCGACGAAGGGCCACCGGAAAGAATGATGGCCGCTGGGTTCTTTGCCTTTACTTCGGCGGCGGTGATGGTGTGGTGAACGATCTCGCTGAACACGCTGGCCTCACGCACACGGCGCGCGATTAGCTGGGCATACTGAGCACCGAAGTCAACAACTAGTACTGGCTGGTTCATGAGGTTAGCCCTTCAGGTTTTCGATTTCGGCCAAAGCGACTTTGCGGAAATGACGCTCCGCGAAGAACGAGAGTAGTGGAACCACACCGCCGGCTGCGATGAGTAGGAATCGGCCGAGGTTCCAGCGCAGCAGCGACCAGAGGCGGAAGTCGGTGTAGAGGTAGAAGACATAGAGCCAGCCGTGCACGATTAGCACCATCGAGGTGAGGTCGATGCCGGTGGTTGGAAGGCCGGTCTTGAAGCCCTGGGCGTCCAAGGTGAACGAGGCAAAGCCGAGAATGTTTCCCTCTGGTAGGAACATCCAAAGGTCGGCGCTGTGAATCAGGCGAATCGCATAAAGCGCGGAGATGATCAGCAGGAAAACACCGGTGACGTTGGCTGCAATGCGGTAAAGGTTGAGGACCTTGGTAACGGTTTCGCGGTGGTTAGTTTGGTCTGCCATTAGTCAATTCTACCTTCGCTGCTCTCGCGGATGACTTCGTCCTTGACCAGTCGACCCCAAAGGAACAGGGCAAATCCTGCGAACAAAATCCATTCGGCCGCATAGAAAGCGGTGAGCCAGTTGAACACTGTTGAGCCAGGGTTTTGGCCAATCAAAATTGCCTCGCCGTATTCCTTTGGTTCCTGCACGATCACGAATCCGGCGTAGGCGTCGATTTCGTTTGGAAGACCTGGCTGATTTACGACCTGCGCCAGGGAAAGAGTTGGGAAGACGATTCCGTTGGCCGGCCTTGGGTCTTCACTCGGTTCGTAGATTCCTCTATATGTGTGCAGGCTCATGTCTTCGGCGAGGTGTTTGAACTCCTCCGCCTTGGCGGTAGCTTCTTCGGCCGTGGCATACCAACCGAGCGCTAGGACCACGAACTTTCCTTCGTCGGTGGTTGCCGGGCGAATCAGCCAGAAACCGTTCTTCGAGCCGCCGGTGCCATCCAACTGGATTCGATCGGCAACAACATAGGCGGCACCCGGAATCGGTGTTGCCTTGAGCTCAACCAAGCGATCAACCTGATTGGCCTCGAATGGTGCCGAAGACTTTGCTAGGTCGCCGAGGCTCACAACCTTTTGCGAAACCGGCGCCTTCGGAACGTAGCGATATGTTCGATCGGCTTGCCACTGGGCAAGGCTTGCGAAAATAGCTGCGACCGCGAGCGCGAGCAGCAGGGCGCCAATCCATTTCGGTCGCGTAGCGACCTTAAAAAATGTTGGCTCGCTCATTTACGAGTTGTATGGAGCAACCACAACGTCAACGCGCTGGAATTCCTTCAAGTCGCTGTAGCCGGTGGTGGCCATTGCGCGCTTGAGGGCACCGATCAGGTTGGTGGTGCCATCTGCCGAAGTCGATGGGCCGAGCAGGATCTGCTCGAGCGAACCGGAGGTTCCAACGTTCACACGGTGTCCGCGTGGAAGTTCTTCGTGGAATGCTTCCTGACCCCAGTGCCATCCCTGACCAGGAGCTTCGGTGGCACGAGCCAAAACCGAACCGAGCATTACGGCGTCGGCTCCGCAGGCGATAGCCTTCACGATGTCGCCCGAAGTTCCGAGACCGCCGTCGGCGATTACGTGCACGTAGCGGCCGCCCGATTCGTCCATGTAGTCGCGGCGAGCGCCGGCAACGTCGGCAACCGCGGTGGCCATCGGTGCGTGGATGCCGAGAACCTTGCGAGTCGTCGAAGCAGCACCGCCACCAAAACCAACCAGGACGCCGGCGGCACCGGTACGCATAAGGTGTAGTGCGGCGGTGTAGGTGGCAGCGCCACCAACGATTACCGGAACATCAAGTTCATAGATGAACTGCTTTAGGTTCAGCGGTTCGGCGGTCTTCGAAACGTGTTCTGCCGAAACGGTGGTTCCGCGAATTACAAAAAGATCGACTCCGGCCTTCACCACGGTTTCGTGGAATTCGGCGGTGCGCTGAGGTGAAAGGGCGCCGGCAACGGTAACTCCGGCATCGCGAATCTGAGCCAGGCGGTCGCGAATCAGCTCAGGCTTGATTGGCTCCGAGTAGATCTGCTGCATGCGAGCGGTTGCCGCTTCCGGAGCAAGCTTGGCAATTTCGTTGAGCTGCTGCGAAGGGTCTTCGAAGCGAGTCCAGAGACCTTCGAGGTCGAGCACGCCGAGGCCACCGAGTTTTCCGATAGCGATTGCAGTCTCCGGCGAAACCACCGAGTCCATCGGCGCAGCCAAAACTGGAAGTGCGAAGTTGTAGGCGTCGATGTTCCAGCTGGTGCTTACATCCTGTGGGTCGCGGGTGCGACGTGATGGAACAACCGCCACGTCATCGAAGGCCCAGCTTCGGTGAGCGCGCTTGTTTCTGCCAATCTCGATTTCGGTCAAAGTCTTTTCCTATCGGCTCTGGTAGTTCGGTGCTTCGGCAATCATCTGCACGTCGTGCGGGTGGCTCTCCTTGAGGCCGGCCGCGGTGATGCGCACGAACTTACCCTTTTCCTGTAGTTCGGCAATGGTCTCCGAGCCAACGTAGCCCATCGAAGCACGTAGGCCACCGACCAGCTGGTGAACAACCGACTGCACGGTTCCGCGGTAAGGAACGCGACCTTCGATACCTTCCGGTACCAGCTTGTCTTCGCGAAGCACGTCGTCCTGGAAGTAACGGTCCTTCGAGTAGCTCTTGGCTTCGCCGCGCGACTGCATTGCGCCGAGCGAACCCATTCCGCGGTAGGTCTTGTACTGCTTGCCACCAACGAAGGTGACCTCACCCGGAGCCTCATCCGTTCCGGCCAGGAGCGAGCCGAGCATAACCGCGTTGGCACCGGCAACCAGAGCCTTGGCGATGTCGCCCGAGTACTGAAGACCGCCGTCGGCGATCACTGGAACACCGGCTGGCTTACAGGCCAGCGAAGCTTCGTAAACCGCGGTGACCTGAGGCACACCAACACCTGCGACAACGCGAGTGGTACAGATCGAACCTGGGCCAACACCAACCTTCACACCGTCTACACCAGCGTCAACCAGAGCCTTCGCTCCCTCGCGGGTGGCAACGTTTCCACCGATCACGTCAACGTTCTTGGCAAACGGCTCGGCCTTGATCTTGGCAACCATCTCGAGGACTGCTCGGTTGTGACCGTGTGCGGTGTCGACCACGAGGATGTCAACGCCGGCATCGATAAGCGCCATCGAGCGCTCCCAAGCGTCGGCACCAACACCAACGGCAGCGGCTACTAGCAAGCGGCCGGATGAGTCCTTGGAGGCAAGCGGGTACTTGTCGCTCTTGTCGAAGTCTTTTACGGTGATCAGGCCGGTGAGGCGACCGTTGTCGTCGATCAGCGGAAGCTTCTCGATGCGGTGCTGGGCAAATAGGGCGATGGCCTCGTTCGGATTGATGCCGGTCTTGGCTGTAACCAGCGGCATCGGGGTCATGATGTCTTTGACCAGAGTGGTTGGGCGCTGAACCTCTAGGACGAAACGCATGTCGCGGTTGGTAACGATTCCAACCAGGATGCCATCTTCGTCGACCACTGGAAGACCGGAGACGCGGTAGCGACCGCAAAGTTCGTCGACCTCTTCAATGGTGGCTAGCGGGGTGGTGGTCACAGGGTGGGTGATCATTCCGGCCTCGGAACGCTTCACCATGTCGACCGCCTGAGCCTGGCTTTCGAGGGAAAGGTTGCGGTGCAGCACACCGATACCACCCTGGCGAGCCATGGCAATTGCCATGCGAGCCTCGGTCACGGTGTCCATTGCCGAAGAAAGCAGCGGCACGTTGATTTCGATGCGCTTGGTGAGGCGAGTTTTGGTGTTCACCCCGCTCGGCACGATGTTGGATTCTCCAGGCAGAAGGAGCACATCGTCATAGGTTAAGCCGACAAAACCAAAGGGATCGTTCTGGGTCATTTACCAATTCTACCCTTCGCAACAACTATGTTTCTATCCGGTAAAAGTTGGTAACAGGGCATCTGGAATCTAGTAAAGTTGCGATTTAGATACGCGCCGACGCATTCGGTCGTAAACATGACCGAAAGGTTTAGCTTGAACCAGCTACATAAATCGCGAGTAACGCGAATCGGACTGCTCTTTGCAGCCGTATCCGTGTTCTTTGGCGCCCTAATCTCGGGAACCGCGGCCACTGCGGCTCCGGTTACCAGCCACCACGCAACCACTTTCCACGCAACCGACACCAACACCAGCCAGCTCATCGTTGGTGGAACCGTGAAGAACGACGGTAAGGGTGTTGCGGGCATCAAACTTCACGTCACCGGCCCAGGCTTCGACGAAATCGCCACCACCGACGAAAACGGTAAGTGGCAGCTGGTTGTGCCAACCAAGGCCAAGTACAAGGTTGAAATCGACCTAAAGAGCCTTCCAGCGGGCGTTGACCTTCGCGACCCAAGCACCACCGTTCGCGAAGCCGACGTCACCGTTACCGACACCGCTGCCGTGCTTTTCCCACTCGGTAAGAGCACCCGCGTTGTCGAGTCGTTCTCAGACCAGCTGATGGTTCGTCTATTTGCCGGTCTAAACCTCGGCCTACTGCTAGCGGTAGCGGCCATCGGTATCTCGCTCATCTTCGGAACCACCGGTCTAAACAACTTCGCACACGGTGAAATGGTTTCGTTCGGTGCGCTAATCGGTTACCTCTTCGCCGTGGTCATCGGCGTTCCACTGCTTCTAGCCGGTGTGCTCACCATCATCATCTCGGCAGCCTTCGGTTACCTCCAAGATGCAGCCGTTTGGAAGCCGCTTCGCAAGCGTCGCCTCGGTTTGAACCAGATGATGATCGTATCGATCGGTCTATCAATCGTGGTTCGCTACCTACTTCTCATCTTCTTCGGTGGCGAAACCAAGGTGCTTTCGGGAACCTTCGAGTCGGTTCAGATTGGTCCAATCGAAACCACCAGCACCTCTCTCTACTCGATGGGTCTAGCAGCCGTCACGCTAGCCGCTGTGGCGCTGTTCCTAACTCGCACCCGCATCGGTAAGGCAACTCGCGCCGTTTCCGACAACTCGTCCCTGGCCGCCGCCTCGGGTATCGACGTTGAGCGAATCATCCGTATCGTCTGGGTTGTTGCCGGTGGTCTTACCGGTCTTTCCGGTCTGCTCTACGGCCTTCA
>JBDKLA010000051.1:0-3727 GCA_039795835.1 Actinomycetota bacterium
AGGTTTTGGAGCCAGGGCAACTAAACCTAATGACCGCGGGTCGAGGAATTTCTCACAGCGAGATCAGCCTCGTTGGTTCAGACTCGCTGCACGCGGCTCAGCTTTGGCTGGCGCTTCCGGACAGCGCTCGAAAAACTGACCCTTATTTTGAACACCACGGAGAACTTCCAAAACTTACGTTTGGTGAATCAACGGCCACGGTGTTTATCGGTTCCCTCGGTGAAGCGACTTCGCCGGCGACCATCTACTCACCGCTGGTCGGGGCTGAATTAAAAGTTTCTGGAAAGCTCGACCTTCCGCTCAACCCTGCGTTCGAACACGGAGTGCTGCTGTTGTCCGGTTCGCTTTCCGTAAACGGGCAGGCGCTCGCGGTTGATGAGTTGGCTTATCTTTCGGTGGGCGAACCGGCGTCCTTAGAAGGCAATGGTGTTGCACTGCTTCTCGGCGGAGAGCCGTTCACAGAACACATCGTGATGTGGTGGAACTTCATCGGACGTTCGCATGCCGAGATCGTGGCCTGGCGCGAAGCCTGGAATGCCCAAGGCTCAGATTGGCCGAGTTTTGAAGACAAGGTTGGCGGCTGGATTCCCGCGCCGGAACTACCGAACGTTACGCTGCAGGCGCGAAGCTAGCTCTATAAGTGCGCCACCGGCAACGCCGATACCGCCGGCGATTGTCAGCTGCGTCCAGGTGAGGGCCACGAAACCGAAATACGCGGTTGCCAGCGGCAAGGTGAAGATTGCCACTCCAACTGCGAACATGCCAACGAAGATGCCGAGCTTCACACCGTTTAGCGGGCGAGCCAGAGTGCTGAGCACCCAGATACCGGTAACGCTCATGGTGATCATGGTTCCGGTTTGGGCTTCTTCAACCGACCAGCCCTGAGCGTTGGTGACTAGGCGCAAGGCGATAACGCAAAGTGCCACGGCGAAACCTGCCGGAATCGTGAACGAGAGCGCGCGCTTCAGGAAGCCGGGTTCGTAGCGGCGAGGGTTTGGAAGTAGTGCCAAGGCGAACGCCGGAAGGCCGATCGTGAACGAGTCGATGCCCGAGAGTTGGCGCGGCAGGAACGGGAACTTCCAGGCCAGCACGCCGAAGCTGAGCGCGAGCAAAAGAGCCCAGGTGGTCTTGGTGAGGAACAGTTTTGAAACTCGTTCGATGTTGGCGATAACTCGGCGACCTTCGGCAACCACGCCTGGCAGGTTCGAGAACTTTCCGTCGAGTAGCACAAGGTTGGAAACCGCCTTGGTGGCTGGCGAGCCGGAACCCATGGCGATACCCATGTCGGCTTTCTTGAGAGCGAGCGCATCGTTCACGCCGTCGCCGGTCATGGCAACCACGTGACCCTTAAGTTGCAGGGCGGCCACCATGTTTCGCTTTTGCTCCGGAGTCACTCGGCCGAACACGGTGTACTTCTCCATGATCTCGGCAAGCTCTTCGATGTTCTCGGGAAGGTCACGGGCGTCGAAGCCTTCGCCATCAAACTGCACGCCAGCGTCGCGGGCAACCGCGGTGACCGTCTTCGGGTTGTCGCCGGAAATGATTCGAATCGAAACACCCTGCTCGAGGAAGTAGGCAACGGTCTGGGCTGCATCCGAGCGAATGCGCTCGCGGAAGGTGACCAGAGCAATCGGGTTGCCCTCGTTGGCGAGAACCAGCGTGCGACGACCGGTTGCGGCAAGGGTTGCTGCGCGATCCAAAACCGCGGTGTGCTTTTTATCTAGGACGAATTCTGGCGCACCGAGCGTCCACGTTCCTTGATTCTTGAAAGTGAACGAAGACCACTTCTGTGCCGAGGTGAATGGCACCGAAGCGGTGTGCTCGAGCGACTCGTGACCGGTGAAAACTCCCTGCAGGCAGCGAGCGGTGGCGTTGACATCGGGGTCGTTTCCGAAGTAAGCGAGGATGCTCTCGTGGCCGAGCGAATCGGAACCAACCAGCTCGATCGCCTCAAATTCGATGTCTCCCTCGGTGAGAGTTCCGGTCTTGTCGAAGCAAACCACGTCCACTCGCGCCAAGCCTTCCACGGCAGGCAGTTCCTGAAGCAGAACGTTCTTGCGGGCAAGACCCATGGCAGCCACCGCGAAGGTGATGCTGGTGATCAGTACGAGGCCCTGCGGAACGAATGCGATGACGCTAGCGATACCGGCAACCGTGGCTTCGAGCCAGGTACCATCCTGAATTGCCTGAACCCAACCGCCGTGTGCTTGCATCTGACCATTGGCAACTAGCAGCACGAATGGCAGCAGCGCGTAGCTGATCCACTTGATTACCTTGTTGATGGCGTTGCGAAGTTCGCTGGTGACCATCGAAAACTTCTTGGCTTCGAGAGTGATCTTGGAGGCATAGGTGTTCGAGCCAACCCGGGTAACTCGGGCGAGCCCTCGACCTGCAGAAACCGCCGAGCTGGCTAGCAGCGTGCTGCCGATTTCCTTTTCGACAGGTTCCGATTCGCCGGTGAGAATCGATTCATCAAGTTCCAGACCGTCTGAGTAAACAACCTCGGCGTCGGCTAGTAGTTGGTCTCCCGCGCGAAGTTCCAGCAGGTCGTCCATGACGATCTCTTCCAACTTCAAATCGACCAGTTCGCCGTTTCGACGAGCGCGAGCGTGAGGTGCGTGAAGCAGGCTGATTTTGTCTAGGGTACGCTTCGAGCGATACTCCTGAATTACACCAATCAGGATGTTGGAGATAACCGCCAAGCCAAATAGTGCGTCTTTCCACTGGCCGAGGAGTAGAAGGGCAAGAAACGAGCCACCGACGATTGCATTAAAGAGGGTGAAGAAGTTTGCGCGAAGAATGCTGGTGAAGCTTCTCGAAGAGGAGTTGTCCTGTTTATTGGTGAGACCAGCGGCCACTCGCTCGGCAACTTCGGCCGTGGTGAGTCCAGGGTTCACAATCTCTGACATGCCTCAAGGCTACCTAAATCGGTAGGTTAGTTGTGTGGGTCAAAAAAACAACAGGGTGCAAGAGTTCTTCTCGGTCAGATTCCGAAGACTCCTTTCTGGCGCACCAGACGGCACACCGCCGTGGCTCGAAATCATCGCTTCGGGTGAAACCGGTGGCTTATTTATGCCAACCGAAGGTCCCTGGGTGGTTCATCGCGACTTTGGAACTTTGGTCGGTGGAATCCGTGCGCTTTTGGTACAGGCACTTCACCCGGCAACTCTGGCCGGTGTGCGAAACCACTCTCGCTACGAGAAAGACCCGCTAGGACGACTGGCCGGCACCATTCGCTGGCTAACGGTCACCACCTTCGGTTCGCACGCAGCCGTTGCCGGCGAGGCCTCTCGAGTAAACCGACTGCACACGCGAGTGGTTGGCGAGAAGCCGGTGCCTTACCGAGCAGCCGACCCGCACCTGCTGCTCTGGGTGCACGCTGCATTCACCGACTCGTTCCTTTCGGCACACCAGCTCTACTGCGAGGCACCGATCCCCGGCGGAGCCGATGGTTATGTTGGCAGCTGGGCAAGATCGGTTGAACCGCTAGGTCTTGAGAATGCTCCTAAGACTTTCGCCGAGCTCGATTCCTGCATGGATGAATTCATCGACGAACTTGTGGTGAATGACGACACCCGTTCGGTGGTTCGCTTCATTCGCAAACCTCCGCTACCGTTCGGTGTTCGCTCTGCCTACGGTCTTTTATTTCAGGCCGCCGTGGTGTCGCTGCGTCCGGAGCATCGAGTAATGCTCGGCCTTTCGGCAGGGCCTCGCTGGTTGGTGATTC
>JBDKLA010000052.1:0-4156 GCA_039795835.1 Actinomycetota bacterium
ACAACTTTGGAGTCTTCCTTGAGGGCGTCTTGCACGGCCTTGTCGAAATCGCTCATGTCTTTGACTTTGGAGACACCGACGGATGATCCGGCTCGTGCTGGTTTCACGAAAAGCGGAAGTCCGCCGAGTTGTTCGACTTTTTGAAGTTTGGCTGCTTTGTTCTGTTCCCACTCGTGCTTACGAATGACCACGTGAGGTGTTACTGGAACGCCTGCTGCGATAAACAGGGCCTTGGTGAATTCTTTGTCCATGCCGGCTGCTGAAGCGAGAACACCGTTGCCAACGTAGGGCATGCCAATCAGTTCGAAGAAGCCCTGGATGGTGCCGTCTTCTCCGTAAGGGCCGTGAAGTACTGGGAAGACCACATCGATGTCACCGAGGCTGTGAGAGACGCCTGAAGGGTCGGTGTAGCGGAGTTCTTTGGTTCCGGCGGCAGGCCACTGAATGGTCTGGCCTTCAAAGATAACTTCAGGTAGTTCGTTTGGGGTTAGTGCCCACTTCATTGGGTCGTCTTCGGCTGGAACGAAAACTCCGCCACGGGTGATGCCGATTGGAACAACTTCGTATTTGTCGCGGTCGATGGCACCTAGGACGCCTCCGGCGGTAACGCAAGAGATCGGGTGCTCACTCGAGCGACCACCGAAAACTAGTGCGACACGAAGCTTATTACTCACTGGTTGGTTCATCCGTTTCGTGGGTGAGGGTTGGTGCGATGTCGCGAGGGTCCATGCGGCCTTCGATTACGGCAAGAACCTGCTCAACGATTGGCATGCGAACGCCCTTGACTTCGGCGAGCTTCAGTACCGGAGCAACCGAGGCTAGACCTTCGGCGGTTTGGCTGAGACGCTTGGTTACTTCGCGCAGGGTGTAGCCCTTGCCGAGCATTTCGCCGGCCTTGTGGTTACGGCTCAGTGGAGACTCTGAGGTGGCAATGAGGTCACCGAGACCGGCGAGACCAACCATGGTCTTCTTCTTGGCGCCGTAGGCTCGGGCGAAGCGAGAGATTTCGGCAAGACCGCGGGTCATGATTGAGGCCTTGGTGTTTTCGCCATAGCCAACGCCGTTGACGATACCGATGGCAACCGCGATGAGGTTCTTTAGGATTCCACCGAACTCGGTTCCGATTACGTCCTTGTTGGTGAAGGTGGTGAAGTAGTTGTTGGTGGCAGCAGTGGCAACAGCCCTCGCAGCAACCTTGTTGGTGCTGGCTGCCACCGATGCGGTCGGCTGTTCCTGAGCGATTTCAAGGCTCAGGTTCGGGCCGGAAACAACTACGATGCGGTCTTCACCGGCGCCAGAAACCTCGGCGATAACCTCGCTCATGCGAAGGCCGGTTTCCTTTTCAACACCCTTCATGAGGCTTACCAGGATGGCTTCGGCAGGAATCGCACTTCCCCATTCGGAAAGGTTTCCACGGAGACTCTGGGAAGGCACGGCTAGGTAGACCTGCTCGGCTCCGGCCATCGCTTCGGCGGGATCGGTGGTGGCGGTTAGGGTCTTTGGAAGTTTGATACCTGGCAGGTAGTCACCGTTACGGTGCTGGGTGTTGATTTCTTCGGCAACATCTTCGCGACGAGCCCAAATGATTACCTCGTTACCGGCATCGGCAAGAATTTTGGCGAACGTGGTACCCCAAGAACCGGCACCCATAACTGCTACTTTGGCCATTACTTATTTTTTCCGTTCTTGTTGAAATTGCCGAACTGGCTTTGGCCGTGATCGGCTGGGTCATAAAGATCTTTCGGCGCCTTGGCGTCGCGGAGGAACTCAACTTCCTTGGTGATCGCCTTCATTACCTGCTTGGTGGCGTCCTTGAGTTCTTCGGTTGTGAGCTGACGTCCGCGGTATTTCGAGAGATCAATTTCGTCGCCGATTTGCACGCGAACCTTGTGCCACGGCTTTGGGCGAAGCTTCTTGGTGTAGGTCGGAAGCACGATCTCGCTTCCCCACTGACCAGCCGCGTAAATCGGCACACCAGACTCGATTGCCATTCGCACGGAGCCGGTCTTGCCGCGCATCGGCCAGCCGTTTGGCTCGCGAGTGAGGGTACCTTCGGGGAAGATCGTGATTACGTGACCAGCTTCGAGGAACTTGTAGGCGGCTTCCATAGGTTCAACGTTGCGGCGACCGTTGCGATAAACCGGAACCTGCCCAGCGGCGATTAGTAGCGGACCTAAAACAGGGACGGTGAAGAGGCCGCCTTTCGCGAGGAAGTGCGGGCCTCGCTTCAAACCGAAGAAGGTTGCGTAGGCCACCACCAGCGGATCGAGATGGGTCACGTGATTGAAAACTAGGATGTAGGCGCCGTCCTTGGGTAGCTTTTCCTTGCCCTTTACTTCAACGTGAAAAAGCAGGTGAACCAGTGGACCAAGGATGTAGGCGACGAGTCGCATGACGAATGGGCGGTCAGCACTGCTGACCTTTGGCATTCTGAACTCTTGGTTCTTAGCCATGATTACTCGCTGTACTCGAAATCTGCTCCGAGAGCGGTCAGTTTGTCGAGGAAGTGCTCGTAGCCGCGAGAGATTAGTTGAACGTTGGTGACGTTCGAAACACCTTCGGCGGCGAGCGCTGCCACCATGTGACTGAAGCCACCGCGAAGGTCTGGAACTCGGATGTCGGCGCCGGTTAGCTTGGCTGGGCCGTTGATGACCGCCGAGTGGTAGAAGTTGCGCTGACCGAAACGACACGGGGTGCCACCGAGACACTCGCGGTAGATCTGAATCTGGGCGCCCATCTGAACCAGTGCGTCGGTGAAGCCGAAACGGTTCTCGTAAACGGTTTCGTGAATGATCGAAAGACCGTTGGCCTGGGTTAGAGCAACCACGAGTGGCTGCTGCCAGTCGGTCATGAATCCAGGGTGAACGTCGGTCTCGAGTACTACCGGGTTCAGCTCTCCTCCCGGGTGGTAGAAGCGAATGCCTTCGTCCTCGATTTCGAACGCTCCGCCAACCTTGCGGAACACGTTAAGGAACGCCATCATTTCTGGCTGGCGAGCTCCGCCAACGAAGATGTCGCCGTTGGTGGCAAGTGCGGCACAGGCCCACGACGCAGCCTCGTTGCGGTCGAAGAGAGCGCGGTGAGTGTAGCCGTGAAGTTCTTTGACGCCTTCGATGCGAATCACGCGGTCGGTGTCGACCGAAATGATTGCACCCATCTTCTGAAGGATGGCGATTAGGTCCATGATTTCTGGCTCAATGGCCGCGCCCGAAAGCTCGGTGATTCCCTCAGCGCGAGTTGCGGTGAGCAAGACCTGCTCGGTAGCACCAACGCTCGGGTAAGGAAGGCTAACCTTGGCGCCCTTCAAACCCTTCGGAGCCGAGAGCCGGGTACCGTTTGGAAGTTCTTCAATGACCGCGCCGAAGTTGCGTAGAACCTCGAAGTGGAAGTCGATTGGACGATCGCCAATGTGGCAACCGCCGAGACCAGGAATAAAGGCTTCGCCGAGACGGTGTAGCAGCGGACCACAGAACAAAATTGGAATTCGCGAACTACCGGCGTGGGCGTCGATGTCAACCATGCGGGCTGAGGCAACCTCGGTTGGGTCCAGGGTCATCGTTCCGTCTTCGCTGTGGCTGATTGACACACCGTGAAGCTTCAGGAGTCTGGAAACAATGTCGACGTCGGAGATGAATGGAACGTCTTTGAGAACCGATTTGCTTTCGCCGAGCAGCGCGGCAACCATGGCCTTGGTGACTAGGTTCTTAGCACCCTTAACGTCGATGCGTCCGGTTAGTGGCTTGCCACCGCGTACTGTGATCTGACTCATTTAGGCTCCTTTGGCTGGCAGCGTCTTCGGACGCCAAGACTCACGGCGAGCCTCGAAGTCGGTAATCGACTGCTCATCTCTCAGGGTTAAACCGATGTCGTCGAGCCCTTCGAGTAGTCGCCACCTAGTGTATTCGTCAATGTCGAACTTGGCGGTTAGGTCAGCCACGGTAACTTCGCAGTTCACTAAGTCGACCTTGGCTTCGATGCCTGGATTGGCTTCAATCTTGGCCCAGAAAGCGTTTAGTTCGTCCTCGGAAATTACTCCGGTGACCAACCCCTGCTTACCCGAGTTACCTCGGAAGATGTCGGCGAACTTAGGCGAAAGCACAACCTTGAAGCCGTAGTCGCGAAGCGCCCAAACGGCGTGCTCGCGGCTGGAGCCGGT
>JBDKLA010000053.1:0-9245 GCA_039795835.1 Actinomycetota bacterium
TTGGCCCTCAAAAAGTACCGATCCGCTATCGTAAGGCTGCACACCGGAGAGACCCTTAATCAGGGTGGACTTTCCAGCTCCGTTGTCACCGACTAACGCGGTTACTTTCCCAGCATATGCCTTTAGGTCTACGCCTTTTAATACATCAACTGGACCAAAGCTTTTCTTAATGTCTCTGAGTTCAATTACTGGAACTGTCATGACATACCCTTCTCTACACCTTCATCGGTGTGAATTTGAAACCGTTATCTAAATCTAATGGTGCTAAAAAGGCTTTGCGCCGACTCAAATGTCAAGCCGGCGCAAAGCACTTCTTTTAGCTAGTTATTACTTGACGCCATACTTTGCACAAGCAGCTGCTACGTCTTTAGTACATAGAGCTTCTACAGTTGCGTCACCCGCAGCTACAACATCCTTAACCTTGTCGGCAGTAGTTGAGATTGGGTCTAGAGCGATGAAAGGAGTTCCATCTTCTAGTGTCTTGTTTGCGGTTGGCTTCTCACCCTTTAGCAATGAAATTGCTAGGTCTGATGCAGCCTTTGCCTCGATGCTGAATGGCTTGTAGACGGTTGCCCACTGCTTGCCAAGAAGCACGTTCTGAAGACCAGCAACAGATGCATCCTGACCTGATACAGGAACGGTCAGACCGTTCTTGTCTAGGATCGCGATGATTGATGCTGCGTTGTTGTCGTTTGGAGCTAGAACGGCGTCAACCTTACCCTTTACAGCAGTGAATGCCTGCTCGAATAGAGTTCCGGCCTTTGCGCCATCCCAAGTACCTTCCATGGTGAATGCAGGCTTTGCGCCAGCAGCAGAAAGTACCGATACGGCACCGTCGAAGAACATCTTGGCGTTACCATCGGCTGGGTCTCCCGAGCTGTAGATGATGCTTGCCTTGGTGATGTCCTTGCCAGCAGCCTTTAGACCGTCAACGATCATCTGACCCTGTAGCTGTCCAACAACGGTGTTGTCGAACGATACGTAGTAGTCAGCGCCAGCAATTGGGCGGTCGTAAGCAATTACAGGAATTCCCTGTGCCTTTGCCTTTTCGGCAACCGATGCACCGGCACCCTGGAAGTCAACTAGCAGCATAACGCCACAGCCCTTTGAAAGCTGCTGGTCGCCGATGGTTGCGTACTTCGAGGTGTCGGACTGTGCGTTCTGGATGTCAGCTTCGTAACCTGCTGCGGTTAGAGCCTTCTCTAGAGCTGGGCGGTCACCTGGCTCCCAGCGGGTTCCGCTGTCGGCGTCAGGAAGGATCACACAGGCACGGGTGCTGCCAGTTGGTGCTGCAGAGCAACCGCTTAGTGCAAGCATCGAAGCTGCAGCAATAGCGGTTAGCGAAAGCAATGAAGACTTCTTCATTTTGTTTCCCTATCGTTTGGTTGGATTGAACGTGATGGTTCACGTCTAGGTATTATGTTGCCCTAGCCAACAAAAAGAAACAAACTGAAACAGGCCATATTTGGTAACGAATTCATAAACTTATTTTTCGCTGTTTCTGCAGCCCTAGACTTAATTTTGTGAGCAAACCAATTACGCCTCTGCAGAGGACCGGCGCCCGGGGTAGTAACCGCGATTTGGTTCGTCAGCACAACCTCTCGGTGCTCCTTCAGATGATTCATCTCAACGGAACCGTTTCGCGCTCATCGCTCACATCTGCCACTGGGCTAAACCGATCCACAATTTCCGATTTGGTTTCCGAACTGGTGCAGCTCGGCTTTGTAACCGAATCCGAAACTGATTCGCCGACTGGCGTTGGCCGTCCTAGCTTGATGGTTTCAGCCTCTAACCGCGTTGTGGCTTTTTCGGTTCACCCGGAAGTAGATGCCACCACAATCGGTGTGGTTACCCTGGCTGGCAACGTGCTTCACACCAAGCGCGTACCAATGCCACGCCACCCCTCGGCTGCCGACTCGGTGCAAACGGCTGCCAAGGCAATTGAAGAACTACGCGAAGAACTAGACAAAGACCAGCTGATTGCCGGTGTTGGCGTTGCTATCCCGGGTCAGGTTCGAGTTGAAGACAACGTGGTTCGATTGGCGCCGCAAATGGGTTGGATCGAAGAGCCGTTCGGATCGATGCTCAGCCAAGCCACAGGGCTACCGGTCTTCGTGGATAACGACGCCAGTATCGGTTGTATGGCCGAGGCGAACTTCGGTGCGGCCAAAGACTTCACCGAAGTGGTCTTCCTTTACGCCGGTTCGGGTGGTATCGGTGGTGGCGCCATCGTCAATGGAACTCAGCTGCGTGGCGCTTCCGGTTACGGTGGTGAACTGGGTCACGTGAGAATCGGCGAAGGATCAACCAAGGACTATTCGGGACTTTCGGGAACCCTCGAATCGCTGGTTCGTCGAGACGACCTGCTTCACGCATTCAAGATGTTTGCGGCCACCGATGAAGAACTCGACCTTGAGATTGCCGGAAACAAAAGCGCCAAGACTCAAAAACTTATCGAACAGCAGATCGATGCACTAGGAACCGGTATCTCCAGCTACGTAAACATCTTCAACCCAGAGGTTATCGTTTTGGCCGGATTCCTGACCTCGCTGTTGAACTACGACGCCGAGCGGTTGGTTCGAAACATCAAGACCGGTGCTCTAAATGCATCGGCCGAGCGAGTGGTGGTACGAGCCGGAGAACTTGGCCCTAACCTCTTGATGATTGGGGCGGCCGAACTTCCATTCCACCGCGTGCTAGAGAGCCCAGCGGAAACCAAGCTGGTCTCGGCTCACAAGAAGCGCTAGTTAGAGAAGTCCCGAAGCCGTAGCGCGGTGAACGATCTCGGCACGCCGGTGAGTTCCAAGTTTCCTCGAGGCGTTTTGCAGGTGGAACTTCACAGTGCTTTCGGAGACAAACATTTGGGCGGCAATCTGTTTGTTGCTGAGGCCCTTCGCCACCAACTTGATTACATCGAGTTCGCGGTCGGTTAGGCGTTCAACCTGGCGGGTCGAGCCGAGCGAGTGGGCAACCAGTTTTCCCACACCTTTACCTAGGACGGTCTCGCCGTCCTGGACCGCCTTGACTCCCTTGCCGAGTTCGTCGGCTTTAACTTCGTCTTTGCAGAGGTAGCCGTTCGCACCGCGTCGGAGGGCTTCGACGATGATCATTTCGGAAAGTGTGTTTGCCAGAACTAGCACCTTGGTTTGCGGGTAGCGGTCAGCGATGTCTTCAACAAGTTTGAAACCGCGGGTGGTGTCGTCGCCGAGGTCTAGGTCGATGATTAGTACGTCGGGGCCATGCTCGTCCACGGCGTCCAGTGCGGCGTCGTAGGTGGTCGCTTCGGCGATGACTGCGAAGCCCGAGTTTCGCTCCAGGATTGAGCGCAGGCCAACACGAGTGATTACATTGCGGTCGGCGACAACGATGCGCGTGGTCGCCTGGGGCATTCTTCTGCCGAGTGGTACATCGGAACGAATTTCACGGTCCATGGCTTCACTCTAAACCCCTTACCTAGCCGTTTGGCTAGGTCGTTACCTATCCGTTAGAAGTGTAAAAAGACAGTACCTACGACACGTTATTTCTTCGTTACCGGTGCGGGCGTAGTGTCGCAATCACTGGCCAGTAATGAAGCTGGCCTCCGGATGAAAGAAGCACTAATGAGTGTTTATGCAGCACCTGGTTCGGCCGGCAGCATTGTCGAGTTCCGTCCACGTTACGACCACTGGATCGGTGGCCAATATGTAGCTCCATCTTCGGGCGAATACTTCGAAAACGTTACCCCGGTAACCGGTCGTGTATTCACCGAGGTAGCTCGCGGAAACGCAGCCGACATCGACAAGGCTCTAGACGCAGCGCACAAGGCTGCTCCAGCCTGGGGAAAGACCTCGGTTACCGAGCGCGCCAATATTCTCAACAAGATTGCCGACCGCATGGAAGCCAACCTTGAGAAGATTGCCGTTGCCGAGACCTGGGAGAACGGCAAGCCAGTTCGCGAGACCCTCGCAGCCGACATTCCGCTAGCAATCGACCACTTCCGCTACTTCGCTGGCTGCATTCGCGCCCAGGAAGGAACTCTTGGCGAGCTAGACGACGACACCGTTGCCTACCACTTCCACGAGCCACTAGGTGTAGTCGGTCAGATCATCCCTTGGAACTTCCCAATCCTGATGGCCGTTTGGAAGCTTGCTCCAGCTCTAGCCGCAGGTAACTGTGTGGTTCTAAAGCCTGCCGAGCAGACTCCAGTTTCGATCCTTTATGTGATGGAACTCATCGCCGACCTACTACCTGCCGGTGTTGTCAACATCGTCAACGGTTTCGGTGTTGAGGCTGGTAAGCCACTGGCTTCATCGCGTCGTATCGCAAAGATTGCGTTCACTGGTGAAACCACCACCGGACGCCTAATCATGCAGTACGCATCGGAGAACATCATTCCGGTGACCCTAGAGCTTGGTGGAAAGTCGCCAAACATCTTCTTCCGCGACATCGCAGAGAAGAACGACGCTTTCTACGACAAGGCAATCGAAGGCTTCAACATGTTTGCCCTAAACCAGGGTGAAGTATGTACCTGTCCTTCGCGTGCTCTAATCGACGCACCAATTTACGACAAGTTCCTAGCTGACGTAATGGTGCGCACCAAGGCAATCGTTCAGGGTAACCCTCTGGACACCGCAACCATGATCGGTGCTCAGGCATCGAACGACCAGCTGGAGAAGATCTTGAGCTACATCGAGATTGGTAAGCAGGAAGGTGCCAAGCTACTCATGGGTGGCAAGCGCGCCGACCTCGGGGGAGACCTTTCCGGTGGTTTCTATGTTGAGCCAACCATCTTCGAAGGAACCAACAACATGCGAATCTTCCAGGAGGAGATCTTCGGCCCTGTTGTTTCGGTTGCTAAGTTCGATGGCTTCGAGGAAGCAATGGAAATCGCAAACGACACCCTTTACGGTCTAGGTTCAGGTGTTTGGACTCGCAACATCAACACCGCCTACCGTGCCGGACGTGAGATTCAGGCTGGTCGAGTTTGGACTAACTGCTACCACGACTACCCAGCGCACGCCGCATTCGGTGGTTACAAGTCATCTGGTATTGGTCGCGAAAACCACAAGATGATGCTTGACCACTACCAGCAGACCAAGAACCTTTTGGTCAGCTACTCAGAGAACAAGCTCGGTTTCTTCTAAACCGTAGTGGGGGAGAGGTGCGGGAGTTCTTTTTGGGCTCCCGCACTTTCACAATTGAGGAGTAATCTGCAAATATGAGCACCATTTATGGAACCTTGCCAAAGCGCATCGACGTGACTCACGCGGCAGGCGAGCTGCTTCTGAAACTCACTAAGCGCAATGGCCCACTCATGTTTCACCAGTCCGGCGGTTGCTGCGACGGTTCTGCTCCAATGTGTTATCTCGAAGGCGAATTTCGGGTTGGAGGGGCAGATGTTCTGCTCGGCGAGCTTGAGGTTTCTGGAATTGAAAAGCCGATCAAGGTTTGGATTTCACTCGAGCAGTTTGAATACTGGAAGCACACTCACATCGAGATCGACGTGGTGCCAGGTCGTGGTGGCGGTTTCTCGCTAGAAACCCCAGAAGGCTTCCGCTTTATCATTCGCTCACGCCTCTTTACCGACGCCGAGTATGAGGTTTTGAAAGCGTCACCGGTCATGCTTGGAACCGGCGATTACAAGCTGGTCTAGTTAGCGGTTAGCTTCGTCTTCGTCGAAGTCGTCATCGTCATCGTCGTCCGACTCTTCTTCTTTTTCTTTTTCTAGGTACTCGGCTGCGTAACCGCCGGAGTAGCCCATGCCCTCGTAGCCACCCGGACCAGAATGCACATCACCCTCGCTCATGCGTGGTTCAATGTCGTCTGGGTCGTAATCTTTTTCGCTCATGCGCAAGAAAGTAGCAAACGCGTCTGACATCAAACATAGACTTCAGATATGAACGCAACCGGGGCAAACGAACCAACCATCCAATTTCTAGGCGCAGCCGGAACCGTTACAGGAAGTCGTTTTCTGCTTGAGTGCGGAGACACCAGAGTGTTGGTTGACTGCGGAATGTTCCAAGGGCTCAAGGAACTTCGCTTGAAGAATTGGGACAACTTCGCCGTTGAACCCGAATCTATCGACGCCGTGGTGCTCACTCACGCGCACCTAGATCACTGCGGATACCTACCTCGATTGGTGAAGTTAGGGTTCCGAGGACCGGTTTACCTAACCGAATACACCGGCAAACTCGCCGAAGTCATTTTGCGAGACTCAGCGCGAATTCAAACCGAAGACGCTGCCTGGGCGGTCAAAAAGGGCTTCTCGAAGCACAACCCACCTGTTGCTCTCTACGGTGAGCCAGACGTTGATACCACCTTGAAACAGTTCCAGCCAACCGCGTTTTACACACGCACCCAGGTGGCTACCGAAACTTTTGTTACCTTCCACCCGGCCGGACACATCCTCGGGGCATCTTTCATTGAGGTTGAGTTCTTCGGAAAGCGACTTCTTTTCACTGGTGACCTCGGACGTCCGGATCACCCGCTATTGCGAGCACCGGGAGCGTTCCCAGAAGGTCAGTTCGATGCGGTTATTACTGAGTCAACCTATGGTGACCGTGAGCACGATGCACGTTCGACCGACTTCCCTTCGGTCATCAATTCCACCATCGACCGCGGTGGTTCGGTACTAATTCCAGCCTTTGCAGTTGACCGAACCGAAGTGATTTTGGTGCGACTTCGCGAGCTAGTTGAAGAAGGCAAGATTCGTAACGTGCCGATTTACGCCGACAGCCCAATGGCTCTGAAGGCGCTGGCTTTCTACCGCGATGCCATCGACAAGCATTCGCCGGAGATTCGCGACGACATTGCCGAAACCTGGCAGGGTCGCGATCCATTCGATCCAGGTCAGCTGGTTGAACTGATGACAGTTGAGGAATCCAAGAGCATCAACACACCTCCTCAGCCGTCCATCATTATTTCGGCCTCGGGAATGGCAACCGGTGGGCGAGTGGTTCACCACCTTCGCGGAATGCTTCCGAATCCAAAGCACACCGTCGTCCTGGTTGGTTATCAGGCTGCTGGAACTCGCGGGCGAAACCTACTTGAGGGCGCTAAAGAAGTGAAGATGCATGGAGAAATGGTTCCGGTCGAGGCACAAATTGCTTCGATCCAAGAGTTCTCGGTCCACGCTGATGGCAACGAGCTGTTGCAGTGGTTCGGAGTGGCGAAAGACCGAATCAAAAAGATTTTTGTAATTCACGGCGAGGAGGGTGCCCAAGAAGCTGTGGTGAAACGAGTCCAAGACGAGCTACACATATCAGCGGTCGCGCCAACCGACGCTCAGCACTTTGCGCTTTAGAGCGGCTAGCCTTTAAATCTATGAAAAA
The DNA here is from genome assembly GCA_039795835.1 of Actinomycetota bacterium. GTDB lineage: Bacteria > Actinomycetota > Actinomycetes > Actinomycetales > Microbacteriaceae > Rhodoluna. Next base: position 7,311 of record JBDKLA010000053.1, read on the forward strand.
GTTGGGTCGGGTATTCCTTGTTGCTGGCGCAGTTGCATCGCTGACGCTAGCGAGCACCGGTCAGGCAATGGCCGAAAGCACCTGTACGCCAATTTCCAAGGAACTAAAGGCACCCAAGCTTGGAAAGCTTTATGCCTACGCTGTAGACCTAACCACCAACAAGGTTTTGGTGAATGTCCGCTCGAATGAGCAAACTCCTTCGGCATCAGTAATGAAAACCATCACCAACGCAGCAGCCATCAAGTTCATCGTAAAGCCACGTGAGGTTGGGGCGCTTCCTGCCTACGTGGCTACAACAACCGTTCTAACCAATCCAGCTGAACCTGGAACTTTGATTCTCCGGGGCGGTGGCGACCACACACTGACCCGCGTTAAATCTGGTGCCTACACGACCTACTTCCTGCCGAATCAACACCCTGCCAAGTTGCGCGAAATTGCCGCTGCCGCGATTGCAGCGTTGCCGGCGGGAACAGTCATTAACAAGATTGTCTTGGACGACACCTTTTTCAAGGGCGCAACGTGGAACCCAAATCATTTTGAATATTCACGGACCTCGGGCGACATCTCGCCAATCACCGGTTTGATGATTGACGCAGCTCGCGTGAATCCGGATCTCACCGACATCAAATACAGCGGCAAGCGTGTTAAAGATCCAACCTTGCAGGCCGGCTACAGCTTCAAAGACTGGTTGAAAACTGCAGACGAAGCTGCAACTGTTCTCGCGAACGATCCAAATACGACCAAATTAGCTTCGACCTTGACTGTAGTTAAAGGTAAAACTCCAGCCTCGGCGATTCCGATAGTTTCCAGAAACTCGCAACCAATCACCAACTGGATTACTCACGCTCTAAAAATCTCGGATAACACCGAAACCGAAGTAATTGCTCGTCACACCGAATTGGCCATGGGGTTAAAGAACGACTACACGTCGGTGCAGAAAATGGGAAACCGATTGTTTGCGAGCCTTGGTGTGAATTACAAGAAGTTGGTGATGAAGGACGCCTCTGGATTGGCGCCTACCAACCGCGTAACCGCAAAGCTCCTTGTGACACTGTTGAAAAACGCTGCTGACCCAACCAGCGACATTGCCTCACTACCTAGCTACATGGCAACTTCTGGTGACGGCGGAACTCTTGGTGGCCGATTCATTGCCTATAACAAGACCACTAAGAGCAACGAATTGGTTATCCCTCGAGGAAGCATTCGCGCTAAAACCGGTTACATCGGTGGGCTCTACAGCCTGGCCGGGCTCGTAACAACACCGGGGGCTGAGCCGCACGTGATTGCTTTCGCAATCTTTGCTAGAAGCGATTCGGCTAGCAAAAAGTTCGTTGGTTATGGAACCAAGGACGCCATCGACAACGTGGTTGAAAAGCTATACCTTTGCGGCCCTAGCCTTTAGAGCTTTTGCGTCTCGCAAAAACAACAGCGCCAACGCCGATTACAAGAACGCCGACTGCCCAGAATGGCCAAGCAATTCCGGTGTCCTCGGTGGCAGTTTTCTCAACAGCCATTAGCGGTTCCGCCTTCGGAGTGGCAATAACCACGTTTCCCTGCGAGGCCTGTTCGGCACAAGAGCTAAAGTCTGTTTTTTCGGTGGTTCCGGTTACGGTGAAGCTGAAGGTACCGTCAATCGGGTGACCGTCTTCGGCAACGGTTCTCCAAGTTACTTCGTAGTCGCCTGCGGATGGAAAGAATGCGTCGGCACTAATGGAAGTGTCCTTGACCTCAACACACGAAACTTCGACGGCCTGACCTTCGGCGTCGTTGATCACAATTTCGGTCGAATCAGCCAGGTTCAAAATTTTGTCGGTGAAGACCACGGAGACATTCAGGACACCGGCATCGACAGTGGCGCCAGCGGCTGGTGTTGTGTGGTCGATTTCGGTGTGGGCCGATGCCGGTGAAACCGGGGTGAGGCTCAACAGTAGTAGA
>JBDKLA010000054.1:0-7945 GCA_039795835.1 Actinomycetota bacterium
GAGGAGCTTGGCGTCGCGGCTGAGTTCACGAGCAACGACCACCTTTTGCTGGTTACCGCCGGAAAGTTTTCCTGCCGGAGTTTCTGAGGATGGAGTGCGAACGTCGAACTCCTTGATTAGCCGGTCGGCAACCTTTTCGCGCTGGGCAAAATCGATGTTGATTCCCTTGGCGAAAGGCTTGCCGTAGGAGCCGTTCAACATGAAGTTCTCGGCAATCGTGAACTCGCTCACCAGGCCGTCCTTGTTGCGGTCTTCAGGCACGTAGGCAATTCCGGCTTCTAGACGGCGGCGAACCGAAAGACCGGTCAGTGACTGACCCGCGAGGCTGATGTTTCCCGAGCCTTTGATGGTGTTACGAAGGCCAAGCAGGGCTTCGGCAAGTTCGGTCTGACCGTTGCCCTGAACACCGGCAATGGCCAAAATCTCTCCGGCATGAACTTCAAACGAAACCCCGTTTACCGCACGCTGGTCGCGCTCATCGAGAACCGAAACATCCTCAACCGACAGCACAACCTCGCCGAGCTTCTTTGCCTTTTTGTCGACCTGAAGATCGACCTCGCGACCAACCATCAGGTTCGCTAGCTTTGAGGCAGTTTCTTTCGGACTGGCCTCGCCAACCACCTTGCCCTGGCGAATCACCGTAATCTTGTCGGCAACCGCCTGAACCTCGCGAAGCTTGTGGGTAATGAAGATGATCGAGGTCCCCGACTTTGCAAGCTCTCGCATAATCTGCATTAGCTCGTCGGTCTCCTGCGGAGTAAGCACTGCGGTTGGTTCGTCTAAAACCAACACCTTGGCGTTACGGCTGAGGGCCTTAATGATTTCCACTCGCTGCTGAACACCAACCGGAAGGTCTTCAACGAGTGCGTCTGGGTCAACGTTGAAACCGAAACGATCTGAAATCTCTTTGACGCGAGCGCGAGCCTGGTCGAGATTTAGTGCCCCGATACCGTTGACCGGTTCATTTCCTAGGACGACATTTTCGGCAACCGTGAACACCGGAATAAGCATGAAGTGCTGGTGAACCATACCGATACCGGCCGCCATGGCATCTCCAGGGCCCTTGAAAGCCTGAGGCTTGCCGTCTAGAAGAATCTCACCGGCGTCGGCCTGATAGAGGCCGTAGAGAACGTTCATGAGGGTCGACTTGCCGGCACCATTTTCACCGAGCAAGCTTCTAATTTCGCCAGACTCAACAACGAGATTGATGTTGTCGTTGGCTACTAGGGATCCGAACTTCTTTGTTATCCCGCGCAACTCTAACTTCATATCGCAAATCTAGCCGATAAGGGTTAACGAAAATGGCGAAAACCGCCGAGATATTTCTATCCCGGCGGTTTTCGTTTTCAGAATTACTGAAGTGGGTTGATCGAACCGTCGATGATTCCAGCCTTTAGCTTGGCTAGAGCATCCTTTAGGTCCTTCGAAACCTTCGAGTCGAAGGTGCCGAATGGCGAAAGGTCGGTTCCACCGTTAGCCAATGTACCAACGTAAGCGGTTCCGTCGAATGCCGGTGCGCCCTTAGCCGAGTACTGGTTGATGATGTCGTAAACCGCGTTGGTCATGCGCTTCTCAACCGAGGTTAGAGTCATGTCAGCGTACTGTGGCGAGGTCTTCGCGATATCCTTGTCGACACCGATCATGACGCCGTCAACACCGGCTTCCTTGATGGCCGAAGAAACAGCAGCGAACTGGTCACCAGCAACAGGCATGATTACGTCTGCGCCACCCTTGACCTGGTTAGCTGCGATGGTCTTCGAGACACCGCTGTTCGGGGTGAAGTCACCCATGAAGTCACCGGTCTTCTTGACTGGGTCCCAGCCTAGAACTGTGGTTGCGGTTCCGGTTGCCTTCTCGAATGCCTTAGCACCGTAGTAGAAGCCATCCATGTAGTCGGTAACTGCAGGGATCTGCATACCGCCGTAGGTACCAACAACGTGGGTCTTCGAGTAGCCAGCAGCTAGGTAACCGGCAAGGTATGCCGACTGGTTCATCGAATAGGTAACTGGCTTGAGGTTAGTTGCCTTGTTTGACCATCCGTCAACGGTGACGAAGTTCATGGTTGGGTTTGCCTCAGCAGCCTTGTTTACGGCGTCAACTAGGTTGAAGCCAACAGCGATGATGACGTCACACTTGGCGTCAACCATTGCCTGTAGGTTCGGTACGAAGTCTTCGGCACTCTTCGACTCAGCGGTAGCAAGCTTTACGCCTAGCTCAGTCTTGGCCTTGTTCAAACCATCAAGAACAGACTCGTTGAACGACTTGTCCTTCCAGCTTCCCTCATCCGAGACACCACAAGCCTTGTAGTCCAGGCTTGGTACTGCCTTGGTGGTGGAACAACCGGTTAGTGCAAGGGTAGCGATAGCAGCGACTGCTAGACCCTTGAACATGTTGCGTGAAATCTTGTTCACTTTTTCCTCCTGTTTTGCAGGCGACGCTGTTGTCTCCTGCTGGTGATTACAGCCTATGCCCGTAACAATGCGTAACTTGCCACCACGCCAAAATCGAAGGTTAATTCTTTAAAAATCAAACTCCCCTCCGAGCTCGAAGCGTCGAAGAGGAGAATGGTGACCCCAGCGGGATTTGAACCCGCGCTACCGCCGTGAGAGGGCGGCGTCCTAGGCCGCTAAACGATGGGGCCGTTTAGTGAACCTTTCGATTATGCCACAGACTGGTGTGTCTTCGCTAACACTTTGAGTGACTTTGGCGCCACCGAGACGGTTAGCGGTAGCGCACCGGCAGGCTCACCATCGGCGTAGACCGGAACGCCGTCGCTGAGTAGGGTCACCGATTCGCAGCGAATAATCTCGACTGCCGGGTGGGAAACGTGCTCGCCGGTGAAAACCTTTGGGAAAACCTTGATCAGTTCTGGCTTCGAGATCTTGTGAACCACAAAGAGGTCGAGTTTGCCGTCGTCGATCGACGCTTCGGGCGCGACCAACATGCCGCCACCATAACTAGGACCATTGGCAACCGCGCAAAGCATTCCGTCGAGCTCGCGTTCCTTGCCGTCGATCTTGGCGCGGTACTTTAGCGAACTAAAGGAGACGAGCTCGTAGAGCATGGCCAACGTGTAACGCGAAGGACCCTTCGGATACTTCCACCGATTCGCTCTGCGGTTCACGATGGCGTCGAAGCCAGCCGATGCCGAGTTAAAAAAGTAGAACCGTCGAGTTGCAGTTACGCCGAGACCGAGGTCGACAACTCTCGCCGCGCCGAGAGATTCAAAAGCCAACTTGGCCGAAGCCACCGGGTCATTCAGCGGAATCCCCAAGGTCATCGCAGCGTCATTTCCAGTGCCACAAGGCATGATTGCCAGCGGCACCGAAGTGCCCGCGCACAGGTTCACTCCGAGGTGAACCATGCCGTCGCCTCCAGCAACCGCAAGCACATCAATTGAACCAGCGGCAATTGCCTCGCGACCCTTGGCGGTGGCTTCGTCGTAGTTGGCACCAGAGAGTTCAACTACGGTCACACCGAGTTTCGTTAGCTCTTCAACAAACGCAGGCCCGAGAGTTGAACCCTTACCCTTACCCGAGGTCGGATTCAGAATCACACCGAAGGTGGTCACTTCAGCAACCGAACCATCGATGAGTTCAAAACCCAGGACGTCGCGACGCCGATCAAAGCAACTGCCGGCGCAAGCAATCCAAAGTAACCAAGCATCATCAGTCCGAGTGAGATCACAATTCCAAAGGTGATGTTTCGAAGAGTTCGAGCCTGGGTTCGTCGGGCCAGTTGAACGATTTTTGAGACGGTAAGTGGATCCTCGGACACCTGAATCAGGCTTGCCGAACTCAGGTGAACATCATGGCCGGCACCAAAAGCGTAGGCAACGTCGGCTTCGGCAAGCGCCGATGCATCGCTGTGACCATCGGCCACTAGGAGAAGCTTGGACCCGTTGGCCTTGCGTTCCTTGATCCAGTCGCCTTTTCGAGTTGAAAGCACTTCCGCCGCGAAGTCGCTCAATCCGAGTTCCTTGGTCACCTTTTCAACCACCCCGGTGGCCTCGCCGGATAGCACCGTTATGGCGTGCTTCGCACTCAAATCAACAATCGCCTGCTGCGAGTTTGGTCGAAGTTGGTCCGGGAATTCGATGTAGCCAACCAGCAGTTCGTCGATGCTCACGAAGACCACGGTTGAACCCTCTTGGTAGGCACTCGAAACCCGGAACAGGTCGTAGGGGTTCATGTTGACGCCAGTGACGTTCACCATTCCGGCATTACCAACCTGAACCAGCGAGCCGTCGAATCTGGCCGAGACTCCCAACCCGGGAATTGGTGCAATGTCTGTGACCTGAGGCAATTCCAGACCGCGTTTGGCAGCTTCCTGAATCAGCAAGTGACCGAGCTCGTGACTGGTTCCAAGTTCTACCGAGGCAGCCAGAGCCAAGAGCTCGTCTTCGGTGCCGATCGAAGTATTTCGCGCAAGGTGAATCGCGCCCACCGACTTGTGCCCACGAGTCAAAACTCCGGTCTTCATAAAGACCACGTGGTTCATGCGAGCAAGTTGTTCGAAACTCTCGCGGGACCGAATTAGAACACCGAGTTTCGCCGCCTTGACCGAACTCGCCTTAGCTCCGAGACCAGCCGACATAGAAACCACGGCCGCCTGACCAGCCACCAGCACCGAAACAGCCACCGAGACATCGAACGCAAGTGGCTTGCCCAAAATCACAGCAACACCGGCAGCAATGAAACTCGCGGCAACCGTGACGAGCGCCAAAGTGTTTGAAGCCAAAATTGCCGGTTTAGAAAAACGAATACTCTCAACAACCCCGGATGAAGTCGATTCCTCAATCTCGTGAACCAAAGACTGCGAACCCACCGAACTCACACGTATCGTCAGCGGCCCATGTTGGCCCCCGCGACCGGCCTCGTTAACGCTTCCCGCGAGAACCCAATCGCCAGGCAACTTCAACGACGACTCGGTCTCACCGGTAATCGCCGTCTGTGAAACTAGTGACTCCCCCTGGATCACATATCCGTCGGCAGGAATAGCACTGCCAGGGCGAACCAAAACCACTTCACTTATAGACAGCTCTTCGGTTTGCACGTGCTCAATCTCACGACCCTCAATGCGAGAAGTCTTCGAAGGAATGAGGTGTGCTAACGCAACCCTCGCTCCAAGAACCTTGACGATCTGCACGTGCTGGATCCAACCACCCAGCAACAGCACCGAGGTCAGCGCGGCCGACTCCCAATACCGTCCTTGTTCACCGGAAAGCAACACGTAACCAAAGGAAACCAGAAGGGCCACAACCGACAGCACATCCTGGCGATGCTTGCCCTTCTTTCCGCGGACGAGAGCGGCACCCCAAATTGGCAAAGAACAAATGAACGCCAACCCAAGCGCAATGTAGTCGTAGAAAATCCCCTGGGTAACGGTCAGACCGAAAGCAACCGCCGTTAAATAGCCGCACGGAATCAGTGACATAAAGAATGCCACTGCCCAGATTCGCGTCGACTTTTTCATAACTATCGAAAAGTCTACGCAGGGTTGGCAAGATGGGACTTATGAAGGTAACCAAACTCGAACATGCCACGCTCGTCCTTGAAAAAGATGGCAAGACACTGATCATCGACCCTGGTTTTTATACCCGCGAGATGACCGGTTACCAAAACGTGGTGGGAATTGTGATTACCCACAACCACGACGACCACGTGCACCAAGATCAGATTGATCGAATCCTAAAAGACAACCCAGACGCCTTGATTCTTGGAACACAAGAGGTGGTCGAACGACTTAGCCCACGAAAGGCAACCGCGCTTCACCACGGAGATTTCTACGAGCTCGGCCCCTTCACAGCAGAATTCTTCGGCTCAATGCACATCGAAATTCACCGAAGCATTCCACTGATTCAAAACTGCGGAGTCTTCATCAACAACATCCTGTTCTACCCAGGCGATAACTACGTAACCCCAGACCGCTCAGTGAAATACCTAGCCTGCCCAGCCAGCGCACCTTGGCTAAAAATCGGCGACGTCATGGATTACGTGGACGCTATAAAGCCAGAGCACTGCTTCCCCACTCACAACATCCACCTCAGTGAGCAGGGCCACCAACTAAACAACGGACGCATTCAGGCCGTGACGGAAAGCCACGGCGGCAAGTTCAATTACTACTTGCCCGGAGAATCGTTTGAGCTGTAACATCGAGTAAAAGGTACCTCCCCGACGATACGAGCCCCTGGGCTCTTCTGAAGATAGTTGGGGAGGTCATTTATTTAAGGCCTGTAACGGCCTAAATTCTTTTCTTTCCAGAGCCACATAATTGGCCCAAGCAACGTAATCCGCAATCTGTCCATTTGAGTCAAACTTCACATTTTGGAAATACACCTTGTATCGAATACCGGCCAGTTTTAGAGCCGGCTTGATCGCTTTGAGAAGTGCCTTTTCCTCCGATGCTCGCAATGCTTTATCGAAAATCAAAACAAGTTCTGGCTTTCCTAACTCGAGGCAAATTTCCATGACCCTGGCAATCAATGAGCCACCAGCGATTGAGTAAAGGACCGAAGCGGATTGTTGATGCTCCCCGAGTTCCGACTTATCCGTAGAAGTCGCGCAGAACCTTATTTGGGATAGTTGCGCGACCACCTCAAAAACTTTGTCTCGGACGAATTGGCGATCCTCAGATGCATGAAAATACTTTTGATCGAGGCCGTCAGAGAGTAATTGATAACGAAGGCGAATCAACTGCCCTGCCGAAACCGCTGGTTCAGTGGTGACCACTGCGCCTAAGACAAAGTGCCGAGTTCCTTTGTTAGAGAAGTCGAAGTTTCCAGACTCATCTATGAATACAAAAAGTTGCGGGCTCCAATTACTCATTAGCCAAGGCTAGGTAACGAGATTCCTATTTTGAGAAAGGTCCAATTTTGTGGAAAACCTTGAATTAAAGTCCCAGCTCGGCAACTCGCGCCTGAACGAGTTCGCGAACCATCGCTTCGGGAATTTCCGGAGTCGGTTGGAAATGCAAAGTGCGGCCTTTGAGTTTCAAATAGTTGGGATACTTTGCCACCAGCTCGTTGCCCAGTGAAACGCTAAAGCCGTGAAAGCTCAGGTGGTCTTTCCATCCGGAGATGTGGGTTACGAACTTCTTTTTATATCGGAAACCAATGATCTGGTACGAAAGTGAAACCGTGCACTCTCCCAGGGTTTTCTCAACAATTTTCTGCACGCGCTGCAGTGCCAATCGATTCGCTTCGGGTTGAGCCGCGTAATACTCTTCAACGGTTTCCATGGCTTCAGGTTAAACGAAAAACGGCCCACTCGGGGCCGTTTTTCATTGGCTGGGATACCAGGACTCGAACCTAGAACAAAGGAACCAGAAACCTTCGTGTTGCCAATTACACCATATCCCAATGTGTGCAACCTCTCCATATTACAGGTGGCTAGAGGTTACCTGCAAACACTCGAAGTCGGGCAAGGGTTCGCTCCTTGCCAAGAATCTCCATCGACTCGAAAAGCGGTGGCGAAATTCGTCGGCCGGAGATACCGGTTCGGAGCGGACCAAAGGCGTCGCGAGGCTTCAAACCCATCGACTCAATCAGGGTTCCGTTAAGAAGTTCCTGAATGGAAGCGGTCTCCCAAGTTCCCAAACCTTCGAGCGCAGCAACCGAGGCCTCAACGATCTCCTTCGCGTTGGCTGGCAACCCGGCCTTCGCGTCATCCTGAACCACGATCTCATCGGTGAACAGGAATCCGAGCATTGGGCCAGCCTCGGAAAGCACGGTGATGCGTTCCTGAATTAGCGGGCAGGCAGCATCGAGAACGGCGTGCTCACCTTCGGAAACCGAAGAACCTAAGACGCCAGCCGACTGCAGGTAAGGAATTACTCGCGACTTGAAATCGGCAGGAGCCAGCAGACGAATGTGGGCCGCGTTGATTGCATCGGCCTTCTTCTGGTCGAAGCGTGCAGGGTTTGGGTTCACATTCTCAACATCGAA
>JBDKLA010000055.1:0-2690 GCA_039795835.1 Actinomycetota bacterium
TTCCAGGAACCGGGGTCTGGGCCGAGCCAGGCTTTAGCGAGGTAACGCCTGGCAGAGGGGAGACCATGATGGCGCCGGTCTCGGTCTGCCACCAGGTGTCAACGATTGGGCACTTGCCGCCACCGATTACATCGCGGTACCAAATCCAAGCTTCAGGGTTGATTGGTTCACCAACCGAACCTAGGACGCGCAGCGACGACAGGTCGAACTTGTCTGGAATCTCGCGTCCAAGTTTCATGAATGAACGGATGGCGGTTGGAGCGGTGTAGAAGATCGAGACCTTGTAACGCTCGATGATTTCCCACCAGCGACCCGGGTGTGGGGCGTCTGGGGTGCCCTCGTAAAGCACCTGGCTCGCACCGTTGGCTAGCGGGCCATAGACCACGTAGGAGTGACCGGTGATCCAGCCGATGTCGGCGGTACACCAGTAAACATCGGTCTCTGGGTGTAGGTCGAAGATGTTCTTGTGGGTGTAGGTTGCCTGAGTTAGGTAGCCGCCCGAGGTGTGCAGGATTCCCTTAGGGGCGCCGGTGGTGCCGGAGGTGTAAAGGATGAACAGTTCCTGTTCGGCAGGGAAAGCCTGCGCTTCATGCTGGTTCGAAGCCGAAGCCATTTCCTCGTGCCACCAGCGGTCGTTTTCGTTCCAAGCCACGGCTTCGCCGGTGCGCTTCACAACCAAAACCTTTTCAACGGTTGGGCACTTGCCGTCTGCCAGAGCTTCGTCAACGGCTGGCTTCAAAGCTGAGGCCTTGCCCTTGCGGTAACCACCGTCGGCGGTGACCACAACGCGCACATCGGCGTCGTTAATGCGTGTGGCCAGGGCGTCCGAGGAGAAGCCACCGAAGACTACCGAGTGGATTGCACCGAGTCGGGCAACGGCCAGCATGGTAATTACTGCCTCCGGGATCATCGGCATGTAGATGGCAACGCGGTCTCCGCGAACCACGCCGAGGCTGGTAAGTACGTTGGCCGCCTTCTTAACCTCATCGGTGAGCTCGGCATAGGTGATCTCGCGACGGTCGCCAGGTTCGCCTTCGAAATAAAGGGCTACGCGGTCTCCGCGACCTTCAATAACGTGACGGTCGAGGCAGTTGTAGGAAACGTTTAGTTCGCCGTCGTCAAACCAGCGAGCAACCGGCGCGTGCGACCAGTCGAGAACTTCGGTAAATGGTTTGTGCCAGTGAAGGGCTTTGGCTTTGTCTGCCCAGAAAGCTAGTCGGTCGGCTTTTGCGTCTGCGTAAAGGTCTGGTCCGGCGATTGCCTGCGCTTTAAATTCGGCAGAGGGGGCATATGTTTTGTTGTCAGACATCGTTGTCGTTACTTCCATATTCGTGACAAACCACTTCGTCTGTCGCTAGGGGAAATACTGCCAGATTAAACCTGAGAATTTGCCGAAAAACACAACATCGTTAACGAAAGGTTCGGTAATGTAATTATTGTCGCTTCAATGCGACCGCGATACCGGTTCCCCCCAATCAGGTATCGCCGGCGGCAGGCCCTCCCCCAGAGCCTGCCGCCCCCTTACTTTAAGGGGTGTTTTCCACAGATTTTCCCTGTATTTACAAGGGATTCAGCCGCTCTGGCAATCTCGAAACATGATCGATTCCAAGCTTGACCAGCTACTAAATACCCCCGGTTTGAGCGATTTGGTTTGTAACGGTCATTTATTCGCATTCGCGAATGTTTACGGAAAATGGGTTCAAATTGAGAATCCGTTCCAATCCGCGGACGAATTACAGAAATTTTCATACGATTTAGCGGCTTCTGCGAGGCGCCGATTGGACTACGCCTGCCCGTTCGCCGACATCTCAATCGGCTCGATTCGCTACCACCTGGCTTTGCCGATGGCTGGCGATCGCCTTCACCTCTCAATCCGCAAACATCAAACCGCGAGGCAAAGCCTCACCGAACTACTCGAAAACCCCACTAGATGGGTCCCGGTGCTAAACGAATTGGTGGCATCAAAGGCAAACTTCATCATCGCCGGCGGCACCGGCTCGGGAAAAACCACATTGCTTCGGGCAATGCTCGACCTGGTTGGGGCAGAACGAATCGTCACGGTTGAAGACGTGGTCGAACTAGAACTTTCCAACCCAAACGCCGTTTCCCTTCAAACCAGGCAAGCCAACAGCGAAGGCGCCGGGCAAATTGACCTACAGAGGCTGGTAGTTGAGTCGCTTCGCATGAAACCGGATCGGATTGCCGTGGGTGAGGTCCGCGGCGTTGAGCTGGTGCCCATGCTGCAAGCGCTGAACAGTGGGCATCGGGGTTCGGCAACCTCTATTCACGCCAACCGCGCTGAAGCAGTGCCGGCACGGCTCATTGGAATTGGCCTGCTCGGTGGTCTATCGCCGGCCACCACCGCACATCTGGCTGCAAGCGCCTTCGACCGCGTTATTTCTCTAGGCGGTAGGTCAAGGGGAATCAACATAAGTTCGATCGCCAGTTTTGAACTCACCAAGGAATCTAAGTTGGTGACCAGACTTGAGCATTGAATCGAGAGCACTTCGGCAATACGCAGAACTCTTGCGAGCAGGCCACCGAATCGATGTTGACCGCACGCTGTTTTCCAAGGAAACCAACCTCTATCTCGACCGGCTACTGGAAATTACAAGAATTGCCGGTGGAGCACTTTCGGCAACCCTGGATCGTTACTCGCTGGTTCTGGGCACCAGGGAGCAAACCAAAAC